>NZ_JOGP01000012.1:0-240779 GCF_000719505.1 Streptomyces sp. NRRL B-3229
CGCGAGTCACGGTCCATGAACTGCGTCAGACTCTTCGCCCCCGAGATCATCTCGTACGCCTTCTTCTGCAACGGCGAATACGACGCCGTCGACGCCTTGCTGGAGGCGGCCACCACACTCGGGTCCGACTTCAGGTAGATCTCCTCCGCCGCCGGCGTGCCCAGGTACTCGAGCAGCTTGGAGACGCCGGCCTTGTTCTTCGGCGACTTGGAGACCATGAAGCCGTCGGTGGGCGCCTCCACGGTGTCCTGCCCGTACGCGGGGTTGATCTCCGGGAAGGCGAAGAAGTCCAGGTCGTCCAGGTCGGCCTTGTTGCTGAACTGCTGGGCCACGAACGTGCCCAGCAGATACATGCCCGCCTTCTTGGACACCAGCGTCTGGGCGGCGTCCTGCCAGGTGCGGCCCATGAAACCGTCCTGGTGGTAGATCAGCTCGACGTGGAAGTCGTAGCCGTTGAGGCGGAAGTTGATCTGGTCGAACGTGCCCATCGCCGGCCAGGCGTCCTTGTCGCCGTGGTAGCCGTGCTGCTGGAAGACGCTCTTGCGGTAGAAGAGCGCCCACGGGTACGTGTACAGCGGCACGAAGTAGTACTTGCCGTCGGCGCCCTTGGACAGCTTCTTCATGGCGTCCGGGAAGTTGCCGCCGATCTTCTCCCACACGTCGTCGATCGGGGAGGCGAGGTTCTTCGCGGCGAAGAACTGCATCCGGTACCCGGCGAACCAGTTGAACACGTCGTCCGGCGTGCCCTGAAGGTAGGAGTTGATCTGCTCCTGGAACGTGTTGTGGTCCACGCGTTCGACCCGAGGCTCACGGTCTTCGGGTCGCTGGAGCTGCCGCTGCTGCCACAGGCGGACAGCAGCGGTATACCCGCCCCGAGGAGGGCCGCGCCACCCACCCCCTTGAGCAGGCCGCGACGGCTGGGCGAGGGAAGAGACGACGAGAGATCACGCATGGACGGCTCCTGAAGGCAGGGTTCAGTCATGGAGGGATTCGAAGACCGGTCGTAATCAACCAGAAATCAACTTGACCGAACACGGTGGCGCAATGACAGCCGTATGTCAGGTCAACCGTCAAGACCCTCTCGGTCCCATTTGTCGAAACGTGACCGACACGTTGGCCCGCCTCCACAGCTCCCATGGAATCGTCAGTGGCAGGCGGCGAAAGCCTTCGAGAAAACGAAGGCTTCCGGAACGATCGGCTCCGGGTGGCGTCAGCGTAGTTCGTCGCGCCCGCGCACGGTACGGGGCCGGTGGAACGACGGGACCAGCCGGCCCGTACGGCGTCGACGCACCCGGTGTCCCCGGCGCACCGGCTCCCGTCCGCCCAGCTGGATCCAGATCCGCACCTCGGTCCCGCCCAGCACCGACGACCCGATGCGGACGTCCCCGCCGGTCGACTCGGCGAGCCGGCGCACGATGTCGAGCCCGAGCCCGGTCGACCCGGCGCTGCCGGAACCCCGGCCGCGCGCCATCGCGGCCTCGGGGTCGCGGATGCCGGGCCCGGCGTCGGAGACGAGCACGATCACGGCGTCCTCGCCGTTGTGCACGTCGACCGCGAAGGCGGTGCCCTCCGCGGTGTGCCGGAAGACATTGCCGAGCAGGGCGTCCAGCGCGGCCACGAGGTCCGCCCGGGCCACGGGTATGCGCACCGGCCGCTCGGTGCCGGCGACCCGCCACTTGCGGCCCTCGTCCTCGGCGAGCGCCGACCAGAACCCCATCCGCTCCCGGACCACCTCGGCCGCGTCGCACCCGGCGCCGGGCCCGGCCGCCGCGGTCTGCGGCTTGGCCTCGCGCGCGGTGCGGATGATGGTGTCGACCTCGCGCTCCAGCTGCGCGACCGCGGCCCGGGTCTGCTCGGCGGCCGGCCCCTCCCCGAGCGAGGCCGCGTTCAGCCGCAGCACGGTCAGCGGGGTGCGCAGCCGGTGGGACAGATCGGCGGCCAGCTCTCTCTCGTTCGCGAGCAGTTGGACGACCTGGTCGGCCATGGAGTTGAACGCGACGGCCGCGAGCCTGAGTTCGGTCGGCCCCTCCTCCGGCACCCTCGCGCCCAGCTTCCCCTCCCCCAGCTCGTGGGCGCCCTCGACGAGCTTCCGCGCGGGCCGCACCATCCGTACGCCGAGCCGGTCGGCGACCGCGACCGAGCCGACGACGAGCGCGATGCCGACGCCGGCGAGAACCGCCCAGGCGGTGGCGACACCGTTGCTCACCTCGGACTCGGCGACGTACACCTCGACGACGGCGATCCGGCCGGAGCTGAGCGCGACCGGCTGGAGCAGGGTGGAGCCGCCGGAGACCTCGGTGGTGGAGGCGCGGCCGAGCCTGCGCACGGTGGCGATGTCGTCGGCGGCGGCCCGCTGCCGTCCGATGTCGAGGGCCTTCCGGTCGCTTCCGGGGTCGTCGGCGGCCGGCAGGTGGACGGCCATCCCGGCGTCCGAGCCCGCCGAGGCGACGACCCGCTCCAGCTGGTCCCGGTCGGTGGTGATGGACAGGGCGGGGGCCACGGCGGCGGCCTGGCGCTCGGCGTTGGAGAAGGCGCGGTCCCGGGCCATCTCCTTGATGACGAGCCCGAGCGGGATCGCGAAGGCGACCACGACCATGGTGGTGACCGCCAGACAGACCTTGACCAGAGCCCATCTCATAGCGGCGGCTCCAGCTTGACCCCGACGCCCCGCAGGGTGTGGAGATAGCGGGGCTGCGCGGCGGTCTCCCCCAACTTGCGCCGGAGCCAGGAGAGATGGACGTCGATGGTCTGGTCGTCGCCGTAGGACTGCTGCCAGACCTCCGCGAGGAGTTCCTTGCGAGGGACGACCACGCCGGGGCGGGCGGCGAGGAAGGCGAGCAGGTCGAACTCCCTGCGGGTGAGGTCGAGTCGGACGCCGTCCAGCTCGGCCTGGCGGCGCAGCGGGTCCACGCTCAGGCCGCCGACGCGCAGCACGGTCTCCGGCGGGGCGTCACCGCCGGCGGCACGGGACCGTCGTAGGACGGCGGACATGCGGGCGGAGAGGTGTTCGACGGAGAAGGGCTTGGTGAGGTAGTCGTCCGCCCCGGCGTTGAGCAGGCGGACGATCTCCGTCTCGTCGTCCCGCGCGGTGGCGACGATGACCGGGACGTCGGTGATCCCGCGCAGCATCTTCAGGGCCTCGGAGCCGTCCAGATCGGGCAGACCGAGGTCCAGGATCACCACGTCGAAACGGAAATGGGCGACCTCGCGCAGCGCCTCCAGCGCCGTCCCGACACTGCGCACGGTGTGTGCCGCGTCGGTCAGGTGCCGGATGAGCGCCGAACGAACGAACTGGTCGTCCTCGACCACGAGCACACTTGCCATGCGCCGCACCGTACGCGATTCGGGCGGGCCCGGTCGGGGCCTGTGGACAACTCAGTCCGGGTGCGACCCGTGAGGCGCGTGAGGCAGTATGTCGGGCGATGCGCAGAGGACTCGTACACGTACTGGCCTGGCTGCTCGCCACGGGCGCGGCGGTCACGCTGTCGTGGTGGGGTGTCCACACGGTGATGGCGGGCACGGCCTACGACCCGCCCCGCGCCCTGCCCATCGCGGCCGAGGCGAAGCAGGAGTCGGACCCGCCGGCGTCCCCGACGCCGGCCCCGGAAAGGACCGCGACCCCCTCGGAGAGCCCGTCGCCGACGCCGAGCGCCACGACCGCCCGCCCGACCCCCTCGCGGAGCCCGTCCCCGACCGCCTCCGGCCAGGTCAGGAGCTACGACACCGACGGCGGCCGGGCGGTCTTCGACCTCGGGAGGACCTCGGCGACCCTGGTGTCCGCGACTCCGGGCACGGGCTGGTCGATGCAGGTGTGGAAGACGGAGTCGTGGATCCGGGTGGAGTTCTCCTCGGGCGCGGACCGGGTGTCGGTGTTCTGCACGTGGCACGACGGCCCGCCACGGGTGGAGATCGGAACGTACTGAGCCAGTCGGGACGTACCGACTCGATCGGGACGTGCCGACTCAGCGGAACACCGAGGGCGGTGGCGCGGGAGAGGCCACGGCCTTCGCGTCCGTCACGGGGACGGCCCCGCCGGTGAAGTCGAGGAGCGCCCTGCCGTGTTCGACGCGGCCCGGGTGCGGGTCTGAGGCGGCCCGGCGGGTCAGTTCGGCGACCGGCAGGGGACTGTCGGAGGCGACCAGGACGGCGTTGCCGAAGCGCTTGCCGCGCAGCACGGTCGGGTCGGCGACCAGGGCGAGTTCGGCGAACCGGGCGGCGGCGGTGGCGATCTGGCCGCGGAGATGGGTGAGCGGCGGTCCGTCGGCGAGGTTCGCGGCGTAGAGGCCGCCCGGCTTGAGGGCCCTTCGGACCTCGTCGAGGAACTCGGCCGAGGTGAGGTGCGCGGGGGTTCTGGCACCGCTGAACACATCGGCGATCACGAGGTCGGCCCAGCCGTCGGCGACCTTGGCGAGCCCTTCGCGGGCGTCGACGGACCGCACGCGTATCCGCGCGGTCGGCTCCAACGGCAGCTGCTGCCGCACCAGTTGCACGAGAGCGGCGTCCCGCTCGACGACCTGCTGGGTGGAGCGGGGGCGGGTGGCGGCGAGGTACCGGGCGAGGGTGAGGGCGCCACCGCCGAGGTGGACGGCGTGCAGGGGCCTGCCGGGGGCGGCGGCCAGGTCGATGACGTGACCGAGGCGGCGCTGGTACTCGAAGGAGAGGTGGCGCGGGTCGTCGAGGTCCACGTGGGACTGGGGTGCGCCGTCGATGAGCAGCGTCCACGCGCGCGGGCGGTCGCGGTCGGGGATGAGTTCGGCCAGGCCGCCGTCGACTGGTTCCACGACGGGTTCGGCGACGGAGTTGCCACGCCTCTTGGACTTGCCCATGACGCCATTATCTGCGGCGGGAGGCCGTATCGCGTCTGCGGGCCGGTGGGGGCTGGTCGCGCCCCGCGGCGGAGCCGCATGTCGATACAGCCCCGCGCCCCTTGTCAGGTGGGTGCGGTCACCGGCAATTGTCCGCGGCCTCGATCAGTCGCGCCGCCTCGTCCAGCGCTGCCCGCAGTACCGCCGGATCCGTTGCCAGGTCGGCGTCCCCCGGCGGCAGCAGCCAGTCCGAGCCCTCCACCGGCGGCTCCGGAGCCAGCCGCAGCCCCCGCCCGTCCGTCTCCGTGCACGTACTGCCCGGCACGTCCCAGCCCGCCGCCGTGCCCGGCGGGACCAGGAACCCCAGGGTCTCGCCGCCGTCGTCGTGCAGTACGGGTCCGACCCCCTCGCCCACCCCCCGCCGCAGGATGTCGACGGCCTCCAGGCCGTGTCGCGTCGGTACCGTGACCACGTCACAGCTGATCTCCATCGCGGCCTCCATCAAGGAACCCTCGTCCGACTCCACGGGGTTCAACGCGCACCCGCGTCAACGGCTACGGCGGAAGTCCGCCGCAAAGGATGGCAGTTCATGGCAGATCTCGGATGAGATATCCGGTTTGTAGCCAAACCCCGCGTGGCGCCCCGGACACAGCCGGTACGTTCTTGCCCGCCGGAAACAGGGCGTCACACTGACAAACCAGTCAACTCGCCCCACCTCCGGCATGGTTCGACGGTTCGCACGAGAGGACCCGGCCATGGCGTCGTCACAGGTGACCTCGTCCCAGTCCCCCATGCCACCGAGGCCGAACCTCGCGTTCCGGCGCCTGCGCGGTCAGCGCTCGCCGGCCGAGTTCGCCGCGGCGGTCCGGCGGGCCGCGCGCGAGATCGGCGAGCTGGTCAGCTGCGACGCACGCTATGTGGGCCGCGTCGAGGCAGGCGAGATCCGCTGCCCCAACTACGCGTACGAACGGGTGTTCCTGCACATGTTCCCCGGCCGCACGCTCACCGACCTGGGCTTCGCGCCCCGCGCGACCGTACGGGGGCGCAGGTCACGGGACGCGTCTGAGACGCGGGGGGCGTACGAGCCGTATGACACGCAAGACACGCAGGACCCTGACGAGACGTACGACAACTACGAGGAGAGCGACGTGCTGCGTCGCGCATTCATGACCGGCGGGGGCGCCACGGTGGCCGCCGCCTCGCTGGGCCCGCTCGGGCTCGCCGCCGACGCCACCGCCGCCGGGCGGCCGGTGCGCCGCGCCGGAGCGAGCGAGGCCGGCGCCCTGGAGGAAGCCGTCCGCAGGATCCGGTTGCTGGACGACCGGCACGGCGCGGACGGCCTGTACCGGCGCGCGGCCGCTCCGCTGCGCGCCGCCTACGCGCTCCTTGACGCGGGCGCGACCCGGCAGACGACCGCCGACCGGCTGCACGCGGGCGCGGGTGAACTCGCCATCTCGGTGGGCTGGCTGGCGCACGACTCGGGGCGGTTCGACGACGCCCGCTCGCACTACGCGGAGGCGCTCGCGACGGCCCGGGTCACCGGTGACGACGCCCTGGAGGCGCACGCCTTCTGCAACACGGCCTTCCTCGCGCGCGACGCGGGCCGGCCGCGGGAGGCGGTGCGGGCCGCTCAGGCGGCCCAGCGCGTGGCCCGGCCGCTGGGGTCGGCCCGGCTGATGTCGCTGCTCTCGCTGCGCGAGGCGGGCGGCTGGGCGGGCCTCGCCGACCGCACCGGGTGCGAGCAGGCCCTCGCCCGCGCGCAGGCCTACTTCGAGCGGGGTGTCGGCGACTCGGACCCCGAGTGGATGAGCTTCTACGGCGAGGCCGAGCTGGAGGGCCTGGAGGCGCAGTGCTGGTCCACGCTGGGCGACTGGCGCCGGGCCGCCCGGCACGCACGCCGGGCGGCGGACCTCCAGGACCCGCACTTCACCCGCAACATCGCGCTGTACACCGCCGAACTGGCCGACGACCTGGCCCGCGGCGGCCGGCCCGACGAGGGGGCGGCGGCGGGACTGCGGGTACTGGAGCTGCTGGGCGAGGTCCAGTCCTCCCGCATCCAGACGATGCTGGCGGGAACGGCGAGGGTGCTGCTGCCGCATCGGAGGGCGGCGGGGGTGTCGGCGTTCCTGGAACGCCACGCTTCAACGCCGAGGACGGCGTGACGGGGTAGCTCGCAGGCTGCGGCCCGGTGAGGGTTTTGAGGGGGCGCGGGGAACTGCGCGAGAAGCCCCACCGGCCCGCAGCCGAACAGCTACCCCAGATGCCCCAAGTCGTTCCAGCTCTCAATGGCGGGCTCCCCGTAAGCCCACCCCAGCACGGACAAGGACGTCGGATTAAGGCGTATCCGCGCAGCGAAATCCATCGGCAACCCCAGCCACCGCGCCCCGATGGACCGCAGGATGTGCCCGTGGGCGAACACCAGCACGTCCCGGTCCGCGGACCTGGCCCACGCCACGACCTCGTCCGCCCGCGCGGCGACCCGCTCCAGGGACTCCCCCGAAGGGACCCCGTCCCGCCAGATCAGCCATCCCGGCCGCACCGCCTGGATCTCCTCCGGCGTCATGCCCTCGTACGCGCCGTAGTCCCACTCCATGAGCGTGTCCCAGGTGGCCGCCCGCTCCCCGAAGCCGGCGAGTTCGCAGGTCTCACGCGCGCGTGCCAGCGGGCTCGTGCGGATCTCCACCCCGGCCAGGCCGTCGTACGGCGCCCGGTGCAGCCGTTCGCCGAGCAGCTTGGCCCCCCGTCGGCCCTCCTCCAGAAGCGGCACGTCTGTCCTGCCCGTGTGCTTGCCGGACAGCGACCACTCGGTCTGTCCGTGCCGGGCGAGCAGGATGCGCGGTGCCATGAAGAAACCTTTCCGGGGGAAAACGGAGGCGGGACCCCTCCATCATCGCGCACCCTGTGGGTGGGCAACCCGAAGGGCGATCTCTGCGTCTTCGAGATCCGAAGGCGCTGCGTGGGGGCACTCCACAGGGGCCCGCACATACGCCGTAAAGTGGCACGACCGGAAACGACCACCGGAAGCCGCGCGAAACGAAGGGGGACAGGATCGGATGCCGCTGACCGAGACACCAGGCACCGAGGCAGTCCCGGACACGCGGCTGCGCTGGTGGACCGAGCTGCCCCTGATCGTGCTGGTGTACGCCTGCTACAGCGCGGGGCGGCTGCTGGCCCGGGGCGATGTCTCGGGTGCCGTCGACCACGGTCTCGCGATCCTGAAGGTCGAGAAGTTCCTGCACATCAACGCCGAGCACCCGTTGAACCGGCTGTTCACCAACGAGGCCTGGATCGGCGTGCCCGCGGACTTCTGGTACGCCTCGCTGCACTACCTGGTCACACCGGCCGTCCTGATCTGGCTCTTCCGCTCCCGCAGCGCGCACTACCGGGCGGCCCGCACCTGGCTGATGACGTCCACCTTCATGGGCCTGATCGGCTTCACCCTGCTGCCGACCTGCCCGCCCCGCCTGCTGTCGGCGGGCCACGGCTTCGTCGACACCATGGCGCAGTACAGCTCGTACGGCTGGTGGGGCGGCGAGGCGAGCGCCCCGCGGGGCATGGGCGGCATGACGAACCAGTACGCGGCCATGCCGAGCCTGCACGTCGGCTGGGCGCTGTGGTGCGGTGTGATGCTGTGGCGCTACGGCACCACGCGTACGACGAGGGTCGCTGCCGTGGCCTACCCGCTGATCACCACGATCGTGGTCATGGGCACCGCGAACCACTACTTCCTCGACGCGGTCGCGGGCGCCGTCGTGATGGGCCTCGGGTTCCTGCTCGCCCCGTACGTCAGCCGGGTCGCGACGCGGGCCACGGCGGGTGTCCGGGCGCGGATCACCACCGTCTCCCTCGCCTCTCGGGACGCAGAGCCCTCAATTGTCAGTGGCGGATGCCAGACTTCGGCGGGTGAGCACATTCCACGGCAGCGTGAGTCCCGGTTCGCAGGCGGAGCCGAGCCGAGTGCCGCTCCCACGGACGCAGGGGACGGCGCTCCGGCAGCGGCTCGCTGAGCTGCGCGGCCCCGAGGTACCGGCCAAGGCGCTGGACGCCCGCGCCCTCGCGGCCCTGGCCGCGAACCCCGGGTGCAAGCGGCGCGCGATCCTCGACGGCGCAGGGGTGAACAAGACGGCGCTGGCGAGCGCGCTGGGTGCCCCCTCGGCCTTCGGGCAGTCGCAGTTCGCCCTGACCCGCGGCAACGCCTTCGAGGCGAAGGTCAAGGCGGACGGCGGCGCGGAGCTGCTGCGGCTGGTGCACGAGCGCCTGGACCGCGGCGCCGAACCGCCCACCGAGGCCGAGGTCCCCGACCTCACCGCGATCGGCCCCGAGGGCCGCACCGCGCGGACCGCCCTCGCGCTGCGGGAAGCGACCGCCGGCGCCTGGACGCTCCTCGACCACCCCATGCTCGCGCTCGACGTCGCCGGTTCCCCCGCCTTCCTGGAGCCGGACGCGGTGGTCGTGCACCCGGACGGCAGTTGGACCGTCGTGGAGATCAAGTCCTTCCCGCTGCTGGACGGTTCGGCGGACCCGTCGAAGGTGGGCGCGGCCGCCCGCCAGGCCGCGGTGTACGTGCTGGCGCTGGAGGAGGTCGCGGCCCGGATGGACCCGGCGCCGAAGGTCCGCCACCGCGTCCTGCTGGTCTGCCCCAAGGACTTCTCCAACCTCCCCGCCGCCTCCGCCGTCGACATCCGCAAGCAGCGCGCGGTCACGGCCCGCCAGCTGGCCCGCCTGACCCGCATCGAGGACATCGCCGACACCCTTCCCGAAGGCATCTGCTTCGCCCCGGACCTGCCCGCCACCGAGCTGACCGCCGCGGTCGAGTCGGTCCCGGCGACCTACGCGCCCGAGTGTTTGTCCGCGTGCGAACTCGCCTTCCACTGCCGCGACCGCTCGCGCGCCGAGGGCGCGGTGACCTCCCTGGGCCGCTCGGTCCGCGCGGAGCTGGGCGGTCTGACGAGGGTGGAGGACGTCCTGGCGGCGGCCCGCGGCGAGACCGGCGACCCGGACGACCCGGCGGTGGCGGCCCTGCGGCGAGCGGCGGAGCTGCGCGCCGAGGCCCTGGGGGTGAGCGCATGTCGCTGATCACCACCCTCGGCCGTCTGGAAGCGGTCAGCACCGGCCGTGCCCAGCCGGCCGCCACGGTCCGCCACCGCCATCTCTCCGACCACCCCCTCGTCCTCGTCCCGCTCACCACCGCGGGCGAGGCCGGTGCCCCGCTGGGGGCGCTCGTGGGGACCGACCGGGACGCCCCGCAGCTCCTGGTCGTACCGCAGCCCCGGGACCGGGACCTCAGGTTCGCGTTCCTGGCCGAGCTGGCGGACATCGTGCTGCCGTACGTGGACGGCTGTGCGGAAGCGGTGGAGGCCGCCGAGCGCAACGAGACCGACCCGGAGACCGGCAAGCGCGTCAAGGTCGAGGTCGAGCTGTGCGCGGACGCCCCGCAGCTGATCGTGCCGAGCCGCGCGGGCGTCGATTTCGTGCGGCTGCTGGGGCGCTCCATGCGCTTTCGGCGTACGGCGGAGCAGGACCCGGAGACGCCCTATCCGGCCCCGCCCCGGGTGCCGTTGCTGGGCCGGTGGCTGACCCACTTCGGGGAGCGGGCCCGGATGCCGGGCTCCTCGCTGCTGCCGGCGATGACGGACCTGCTGGCCCGGCACTGGTCCACCGGCCAGTCCACGCTGGAGGACCAGCACCTGGGCGCGCTGCTCGCGTGGATCGACCCGCCCGAGGGCCGCTCCGGCGCCGAGGCCGCGCTGGAGGCCGAGCTCGCCCGGGACGAGCAGGGCCAGTTGCGGCATCCGCCGGCCGGCCCGGCCACCGACCCGGCGTTCGACAACAAGCTGCTCGCCCCGGCCTTCGAGCGCTACGACCGCGCGCGTACCGCCCTCTCCGCCGCCGAGGACGGCCTGGAGGCCGACGACCGGCTCGGCGCGCTCACCGCGGCCGAACAGGAGATCCGCGCCCTCGTCCTCAGCCGGACGCGCCCCACCTGGGACGCGGTGTGGCACGGCCTCGACCTGCTGCGGGCGCTGCCCGAGGGGGCGCACGTCGAGGAGCGGTGGACGCGCGACCGCTGGTCGTTCACCGGCCACCGCGACCGGGTCACGGCGGGCGAGCCCCCGCAACCGCGCCGCGACGACGCGGTCACCGCCGCCAACAAACTCGCCTCACGCGAGCGCGAACAGGCCCGCCTGGAGGCGCAGGAGGCACTGGACGACCCGCTGGTGATGGCGGGGCGGCGGCTGGCCGGGGAGGCGTTCGCCGGGGAGGTCACCGACGTCGTGATGACGTACAGCGAGGGCAAGCGGCCGAGCCCGCGCCCGCTGGTCACCGTACGGACCGAGGACCGGCCGCATCTGGGCGAGCGGGCCAAGGTGTACCGCTCGCTGGGCGGGAAGCCCCAGTCGGCGGAGTTCGTGGGGTACGAGGACTCCGCCGAGGGCCCCGCTGACGGCTCGACTGAGGGCGGTGCCCTGATCGTCCTCAAGATCCTCGACAAGATGGGCCGCGGCAGGGAGCCGGAGGCAGGGTCGGTGCCCGAGAAGGGCGACCGGCTGTGCTTCACGCTCTTCGAGCACGAGCAGCGCGGCGGCGCGAAGCTGCCCGAGCCGGAGGACACGCCCTGGACGCACGGCGGTCCGCCCGGTGAGGCCGTGCAGGAGACCGCCGATCCCGTGACCCCGGAGGACGTGCTGTGACCACCCAGGTCTTCGATCCCGGAGCGGCCGCCGGCGAGGCCACCGAGGCGATCCTCCGCGACACCCTGCACGGCACCCACCGGGGTGTCGTGGTGGACTCACCGCCCGGCGCCGGCAAGTCCACCCTCGTGGTCCGCGCGGCCCTGGAACTGGCCGATGCGGGGCGCCCGTTGATGGTGGTCGCGCAGACCAACGCCCAGGTCGACGACCTCGTGCTCAGGCTGGCCGAGAAGAACCCGGAGCTGCCGGTCGGACGGTTGCACAGCAGTGACGCCGACCCGTACGACAAGGCGCTGGACGGCCTGCCCCAGGTCCGCAAGTCGGCGAAGGCGGGTGATCTCACCGGGCTGCCGGTCGTGATCTCGACGGCCGCCAAGTGGGGGCATGTGAAGGTCGACGAGCCGTGGGCGCACGCGATCGTCGACGAGGCGTACCAGATGCGGTCCGACTCGCTCCTTGCGGTGGCGGGACTGTTCGAGCGGGCGCTGTTCGTGGGTGACCCGGGGCAGCTGGATCCGTTCGCGATCGTGGGCAGCGAGCAGTGGGCCGGGTTGTCGTACGATCCCTCGGCCTCCGCGGTGACGACCCTGCTGGCGCACAACCCCGAACTCCCGCAGCACCGCCTCCCCGTCTCCTGGCGGCTCCCGGCCTCGGCGGCACCCCTGGTCTCGGACGCCTTCTACCCCTACACGCCGTTCCGCAGCGGCACCGGCCACGACGACCGCCGGCTCGCCTTCGCGGTCCCCTCGGACGGCTCGGGCCCCGACCAGGTCATCGACGCGGCGGCCGAGTCGGGCTGGGGCCTGCTGGAGCTGCCCGCGCGGCACACTCCGCGCACGGACCCGGAGGCGGTGCGGGCGGTGGCGGCGGTCGTACGGCGGCTGCTGGACCGGGGCGGGGCGGCGACGTCGGAGCGCTCACCGGATCCCACGCCGCTGACCGCCGACCGGATCGCCGTCGGCACGGCACACCGGGACCAGGCGGCGGCGGTACGCGCGGCGCTGGCGGGCCTGGGGGTCGTGGACGTCACCGTGGACACGGCGAACCGGCTCCAGGGCCGTGAGTACGACGTCACGGTCGTCCTCCATCCCCTCTCCGGCCGCCCCGACGCCACCGCCTTCCACCTGGAGACGGGCCGCCTGTGCGTCCTGGCCTCCCGCCACCGCCACGCCTGCATCGTGGTGTGCCGGGCGGGCGTGAGCGACCTGCTGGACGACTACCCGTCGACGGAGCCGGTCCAGCTGGGAACGCTGGTGAAGTTCCCGGACGGCTGGGAGGCGAACCACGCGGTACTGGCACGGCTGGCGGAGCACCGGGTGAGGTGGCGGCCGTGACCGGCTGGACTCCCCCACCGCCGGACGGAGTCCGGCACGCCGCCGGAGGCGGCCGGTGAATACAGCCCGGACGGCTGGGAGGCGAACCATGCGGTACTGGCCAGGCTGGCGGAGCACCGGGTGACCTGGCGGCCATGACCGGCCGGCCTCTCCCACCGCCGGACGGAGTCCGCGGGCGGGAACATCCTCGGGGTCGTGGGCCTTGGTACCGCCGGAGGCGTCCCGCCCTCTTGCACGGGCGCGGGACAATGGACGGTGGCCCATGCACAGTCGGGCCGCCGGTACGGACGAGGTACGAGGTTACGAGGAGGACGAAGACATGGCGGAGCCCACGCCGCGTCGGAACGAACCGCGGCTACGCCCCGCGCCCCTGCTGTTCGAGCCCGCACAGGTGGCCGACGACCCGGAGCACTTCTTCGATCTGGAGTCGATCGACGACCCCCGCGCCCAGCTGACCCGGGCCACCGAGCTGGCGCACGCGTTCCGCGCCGCGGCGGACCGTGCGGTCGAGTTCCAGGCGATGGCGGCGGCCCAACTGGCCGATCCCCGGCGCTTCGACCGGCTGACCGCGGCGGACATCGCCGAGCGCGCCGAGTGGACCGAGGACTACGCGAAGAAGATGGTCGAGTTCGGCCGCGAGCTGCTGCGCGGCGCGGAGGACGGCGACCGTGGACACGCGGACCCCGTCTGAGCCGACGCGGTGGCCGTGACAGCCGCTTGAGTAAAGCTTTGGCATATGCCAGACGGGCAAGATACTCCCCTCTCCCCTCCCCTGTCCCGGATTCCCGCAACCCTCGGGAGCCGTACGCTCACGCCCGGTACCTGTAGATGCCATGAGCGCACGCGACGAACCTTTCTCGGACCGCTTCGACGTCTCAGGTGTCACCACGGACGGGGCTGCATGGCTCGCCTCGGCAGGAACGTATCCGCGCAGCACTCTGGCGCTGTGGGAGGAACGGCCCACCGCCCCGGTGGTGCTGCCCTGCGGCACCGCCTTCGACGTGGTCAGCGTCCCCGCGATCTTCGGGCGCCGGATGCTCGACCGGCTGTGGGACGAGGGGCCGGGCTCGGGGCCGGTGGCGACGCTGCGGGGGCGGATGCTGCTGTTCTCGGCGCCGGGTACGGCTCAGCGGCTGCCGTCGCTGCTGCGGTGGGAGGAGTTCGGGCGTACGGGGGCGATCCCGCCACTGCTGTGCCACGGCACCGGTGACGCGGTGACCGTGCCGGCCCCGCTGAGCGCCGCGCACTCCGGGCTGACGTCCCGCTGGCTGGTCGCCCCGGACACCCGCCATCCCTGGCTGCCGGGCCCGGAAATCCTGGTCTGGGCGGCCGTCCGGGCGGCCCGGAACGCCGTGCGGATTTCGATTTTTCCCCCGGCCGATCAGGATGCTAAGGTCTACGACGTCAGCAGGCGCCGCTAGCTCAGTTGGTTAGAGCAGCTGACTCTTAATCAGCGGGTCCGGGGTTCGAGTCCCTGGCGGCGCACCGACAGTGAAGGCCTCTCGCGAGAGCGGGGGGTCTTCATTTTTGCGGCCACCGCGGGCGGCTGGGGGTCCGGGGGTCATCCCCCGGGAGATGCAGCATCAGCGGGTCCGGGGTTCGAGTCCCTGGCGGCGCACGACATCGATGGCGAGGCGTGTTCGCGGAAAGCGCGGACCGGCCTCGCTGTCGTCATTTCTGCGTGGCTGCGCCGCGCGCGTTGTGGGGGCTCCGCCACCCACACCTCCCGGCGTCGGTCACCGTGCCGCAGGTCGGGAGTCACCCCGCCGTGATCTCCACATTCCATGCCCCCGTCGGCGTCCTGCCCGTCACCTTCACCTGGACCTTGGTGTCCGGGACCGTGACGGTTTCGCCGGTGTCGACCGGGGCGTCGGCCAGGGGTGGGTAGACGGAGTTCT
Source organism: Streptomyces sp. NRRL B-3229 (assembly GCF_000719505.1). Lineage (NCBI taxonomy): Bacteria > Bacillati > Actinomycetota > Actinomycetes > Kitasatosporales > Streptomycetaceae > Streptomyces > Streptomyces sp. NRRL B-3229. The sequence goes on from NZ_JOGP01000012.1 coordinate 14,730, forward strand.
CCCAGCAGGCCTCGGTGCGGGGGTGGGCGTCGATGACCTGGACGGGCCCCGTACCGGACGCGGTGCCGCTGTGGACGCGGTAGATCAGGATGCCCGGCCGGCACACCGCCGCGTCGGGGCCCACCGCCCCGCGTGCCTCGAAGGCGAGCACGCTGTCGTCCCCGGTGCGGACCACCGCGAGCTTGGTACCGCGGCCCGGGCCGAAGATCCCGGCGTTGCCGGGGCCGGTCTCCAGCGGCTCCAGTGCCAGCCGCTTCGGCCCGGGCCCCCGTACGCACACCACCTGCCGCCGCTCCAGCCAGCCCAGCTTCCACTTGTGCCAGGCGAACAGGTCCGGGGCGAGGCCGAACTGGCTGCCCATCAGGTCCCAGTCGCCGACGTAGGTGTCCCAGTCACCCTTGCCGTCCGCGGGCCGGTGATAGAGGTCCGGCAGGTCGAACACGTGCCCGGTCTCGTGGGCCAGCACCAGCCGGTCCGGCGGGTGCTTCTCGAAGACGGTGACCACCCGGCGGATGTCCGTGCCGTCCGCCCGCAGCGGCACGTCCAGGTTGACGACCTTTGTGGCGTCCGAGTCGACGCCGGGCGCGTCCGGGTCGGCGACGAAGTAGACGACGCCGTAGCGCGAGAAGTCGACCTTGGGGTCGGCCGCAGCGAGGGCGTCCCGGAGGTAGGCGGCACGGTCCGGGGCGCTCCAGTCGCGCTGTATGGCGTACGACGTCGACGGGCGCGGCATCCGGATCCAGTGCCGCAGCGCGTGCGGGCGCAGGGTGAAGCGGCCGTAGGAGGCCTGCTCGAAGAAGCGGGTGGTGGCCGGGAAGTGATCGGCGGTCAGCTCGGCGGGACTGGTCAGGGGCCGGGCGTCCGGGAAGGAGAGGAAGACCATGACCGCGTCGAGGGCGCGGGCCGGGCGCGGATAGGCACTGTTCCAGGTGTCCAGGCCCTCCGAGTGGTGGGCCTCGGTGCGCTCCAGGGTGCAGGGCGCCGAGGAGAAGGGTTCGGCAGCGGAGTGGCCGGTGACGAGGGAGGTGGCGGCGAGGGCCGCCATGGTGGTGAACACGGCGGCGGTGCTGCGCAGTCGGGGGCGCGGGAGAGTGCGCGGAAACGGGCGCGGCAACAGGACCTCCGGGAACGGTTCACGGGATACCGCACCCAGCCTGTGTTGGTTTGCACCACTACGCCCTGTTTATCTGCACCGGACGAGTGAGTTGGCGTGACCTCCCGAACCCGCCGACACCCCCGAATCGCTCACGGAACGTCACAACCGGTCCGGGGCCCGAAGAACCCGTCCAGCCCCGGGCAGAAACGATCTGCCAAGAGGGGTTGCCGGTCCGCGAGACTGGGCAATGGCTGGAAGGGCCTCAGGGCAGCCTCTATGATCGGCACACTTTCCTGCGCGGACAGCGATCGAGTGCACTGCGGGAGCTAGCGGTGAACGAAACGTCCGAAGGGCCGGCGCCCGCGGCAGACCTCGACGGGTCGACCGTAACAGAGAGTGACATCACGACAGCTACCCGTACCGGGCCGCCGTCGCACCGGGCGGCCTTCGCCGCCGCGCCGCTGGCCATGGCGGTGGTGGACCGCGACGGCACGGTCGTCGACGCCAACCCCGCCTTCGGGGAGCTGCTCGGCGCCGTACCGAGAGAGTTGACCGGGGCCCTGGCCGCCGACCTGGTGGACCTCGCCTCGGACGCGCGCACCTGGCACTCCTACCGCGAGGTGCTGCGCGGACGGCAGGCGAAGCTGCGCTGCAAGCGGCGGCTGAAGCATCCCGACGGGCACTCCATGTGGGCGCAGATCACGATCACGCCCCTGGCCGACGGTGCGCCGGGCGTACTGCTGTCCGTCGCCGACATCACCGCCCGGCGTGAACTCCAGGCCCGGCTGCGGCACTTGCAGATGCACGACCCGGTGACCCGGCTGCCCAACCGCACCCTGTTCTTCGAGCGGCTCACGACCGCGCTGGAGCCGGAGTCGTACGAACAGGGCGGCACCGGCCGGATCGGGCTGTGCTACCTGGACCTCGACGGGTTCCAGGCCGTCAACGACACCCTCGGCCACCGGGTCGGCGACCGGCTGCTGGCCGCCGTCGCCGAGCGGCTCACCCGCTGCGCCAACGAGGCAGGACAGGGCCGGGCGACCGCTCCCCTGGTGGCCCGCCTAGGCGGCGACGAGTTCGCGCTGCTGGTCGAGGACTCCACGGGCACCGAGCAGCTGGCCGACCTCGCCGAGGCGCTGCTGAAGGCGATCCAGGCGCCCTTCGACGTCTCCGGGCACCGGATGTCGGTATCGGCGTCGATCGGGGTGGTCGAGCGGCAGGCCGAGGGCACCTCGGCGACCGGACTGATGCAGGCCGCCGACACCACCCTGTACTGGGCCAAGGCGGACGGCCGGGACCGCTGGACGCTCTTCGACCCGGAGCGCAACGCCCACCGCATGACCCGCCAGGCGCTGGCCTCCACGCTCCGCCCTGCCATCGAGCGCGGCGAGTTCCAGCTGGAGTACCAGCCGCTGGTGGGCATGGAGGACGGGCGGCTGCGCGGGGTGGAGGCGCTGGTGCGCTGGAACCACCCGCAGTTCGGGATGCTGACGCCGAATCGGTTCATCGCACTGGCCGAGGAGGACGGCTCGATCGTCCCGCTGGGCCGCTGGATCCTCACCACCGCCTGCCGCCAGGCCCGGCAGTGGCAGCTGGACCACCCCGACGAGCCGCCGATCTTCGTCAGCGTCAACGTGGCGGTCCGCCAGGTGTGGGACTCCGACCTGGTCGCGGACGTGGCGCAGACCCTCGCCGAGACCGGCCTCGCCCCGCACCTGCTCCAGATCGAACTCACCGAGTCCGCGGTCATGGGCTCGGCCGGCCGCCCGCTCCAGGCCCTCCAGGCGCTGAGTGACATGGGCGTCGGCATCGCCATCGACGACTTCGGCACCGGCTATTCGAACCTCGCCTACCTCAGCCGCCTTCCGGTGTCGGTGCTGAAGCTGGACGGCTCCTTCGTGCGCGGATTCCAGTACGAGGGCGAGGGCGTCCCGCCGAACCCGGCCGACGAGGTCGTCGTCGAGGCGATGATCCAGCTGGCCCACCGCCTCGGGCTCACCGTCACCGCGGAGTGCGTCGAAACCTCGGCCCAGGCCACCCGGCTGCGCCGCATCGGCTGCGACACCGGCCAGGGCTGGCTGTACTCGCGGCCGGTGTCGCCGGATCGTATCTCCGGGCTGATGGGCGCCCAGGTCTGAGGGGGCGGCCGACGGTCAGGCCGTCGGCAACCCGTAGGCGTCGGCGATGAGTTCGTAGGACCGCAGGCGTACGTCGCCGCTGTGGGCGTTGCCCGTGAGCATCAGCTCGTCGGCGCCGGTGCGCTTGTGGAGGTCGTCGAGGCCGGAGCGGACCTCGTCGGCGGTGCCGTGGATGACGTTGGCGTTCCAGGAGTTCGCGAACTCCTCCTCCATCGGGCTGAACTCGTAGGCCTCCGCCTCCTCCGGGGTGGGGACCAGGCCGGGGCGGCCGGTGCGCAGCCGGATCATGCTGAGGGCGGCGGCGCGGACCTGGCGGCGGGCCTCCCGCTCGTCGTCGGTGGCGAGGGCGGAGACGCCGATGAGGGCGTAGGGCTCGTCGAGGACCGCGGAGGGCCGGAAGGACTCGCGGTACAGGTCCAGGGCCGGGATGGTGTTCTGCGCCGAGAAGTGGTGCGCGAAAGCGAAGGGCAGCCCGAGGGAGCCGGCCAGGCGGGCGCTGAAGCCGGAGGAGCCAAGGAGCCAGATCGGCGGGCGGTGCGGGGACTGGACGCCGCCGGGCGAGGTCGCCTGGACCGGGCCGGGCACCGCGTGGATACGGCGGTAGGGGTGGCCGTCGGGGAAGTCGTCGTCCAGGAAGCGGGTGAGCTCCATGAGCTGCTCGGGGAAGTCGTCGGCGCCCTCGTGCAGGCGGTCGGTGCGGCGCAGGGCGGCGGCGGTGGCGCCGTCGGTGCCCGGGGCGCGGCCGAGGCCCAGGTCGACCCGGCCGGGGGCCATGGCCTCCAGCGTGCCGAACTGCTCCGCGATGACCAGCGGGGCGTGGTTGGGCAGCATGACGCCGCCCGAACCGAGCCGGATGCGGGAGGTGTGGGCGGCGAGGTGGGCGAGGATCACCGCGGGGGACGAGGACGCCACGCCCGGCATGGAGTGGTGCTCGGCGACCCAGTAGCGGTGGAAGCCGCGGGACTCCGCGAGCCTGGCGATGGCGACGCTGGTGCGCAGGGCGTCGCCGGCCGTGCGGCCGGCTCCGACGGTGACCAGGTCCAGGACCGAGAGGGGTACGGGGGCGGTGCCCTCGGCAGTACCTCGGATCTCGTCTTCCGCCACGGTGGGGTGCCTCCTGCTCGTGAGCCGTGCGCTGTCGTCAGCCGTGCGCTGTCGTCGTGGCGTGAACAGGAGACTGTCCCCGGTTATTCCCGGACGCCGCCCGTCCCCGGCCACCACCCCCTCGTCCACGGAGGCCCCGCCTCCACATCCCGTCCGGTGCCCGGCCGCTTGCCGCGCGGGCCCCCGGGTACCCAGAGCGCACCACCTCACGGACCGGAGGGATCGCCCATGACGAGGGAGAGCACTTCACGGGATGGGGAGATCGGGCCGCTGGAGCCCGGGACCCGGCAGGAGGCCCAGCTGTCCATCCGTATCGCCGATATCGCCTGGACCGCGCTGAGCGTGGTGGCCGGCCTGTGGGTCGTCCTGGCCTGCGTCGACGCCGTGCGGGGCAGCGGCTCGTGGGCCTACGGCGCCGCCGCCCTGATCATGCTGGCCATCGGCCTGACGATGCGGCTGCGAGCGGTGCGCCGCCGGAGCCGGATGTGACGGGAGCCGGAGCCCGGCCGCCCGCGGGGGACGGCCGGCCCCCTCCGCCTACGGTGGCTCACGCCGGGACGGCCGGTCCCTTCCGCCGGTCGCTTCACGCCTGGACGAGCGGCTCCTTGGTGAACAGCGTCCCCAGCGACGGCGCGTTGACCCTGCGGTCGGTCAGCCGGAGGGCCTCCCACACGGTGACCTGGTTGGCGGTGAGGACCGGCTTGCCGAACTCCTTCTCCAGGGCCGGGATGTGGGTGGCGGTGTGCAGGGCCGTGTCCGGGAGCAGGAGCGCCTCCGCGTCCGGTGAGTCGGCCTGACGGGCCAGCGCGAAGACCTCCTCCTCGCCCCAGGTGCCGACCTCGGCCGCGGTGACGATCCCGGCGCCGCGGACCTGGAGGACCTCGATCCCGCCGGCCCGCAGGAACTCGGCGAACAGTTCGGCCACGTCGTCCGGGTAGGTCGCCGCGACCGCCACCCGCCCTGCGCCGATCTCCTGCGCCGCGTGCACGAAGGCGAAGGACGTCGAGGAGGCGGGTAGGCCGGCCGAGACGGCCAGGGTGCGGACCTGCTCGTGGGCGCCCTCCCAGCCGTACACGAAGCTGCCGCTCGTGCAGGCCCACACGACGGACTCGGAGCCCGACAGGCGCAGTTGCTCGACGCCCGCGGCGAGCCGCCCGGCCGAGCCCATCTCCAGGAGGGCGTCCACGCGGTGGGCATCGGTGCCGATGTCGGTGTGGACGACGTCCAGGCGGATGTCGCTGCCCAGGAGCTGTTCGATGCGCGGATAGTCGTCCTCCGCGGCGTGGCCCGGGTAGAGGAATCCGAGAGCGGTCATGTCCAGCCTTCCTGCTGCTGTTCTCCGTCCGGTAGTTCCCGGACGTCCGGCAGGCCCGGGATCTCCGGGCGCGCGGGGCCGCTCCTGGCCGCCGGATCGATCAGCGCCTGGTACGGTCCCACGGCTCGGGTACCCAGTCGGCGCAACGCCGCCCACATGGTCACCTGGTTGGCCGAGATCACCGGTATGCGCAGTTCCGCCTCCAGCTGGGGGATGACGTCGTAGGTCGCCAGGTTGGTGCAGCTGATGAACAAGGCCTGGGCGTCGGGCCGTACGGCCCTGTGGGCCATCTCGGAGACCTCGCGGTAGGGCACCTTCCAGATGTGCCGGGTCAGGCCCATGTAGGCGCACCCGGTGACCGAGACGCCCGCCTCGGCGACGTACTCCTCGAGCGCCCGGGTCACCGACTCGGTGTACGGCGTCACCAGGGCGACCCGGGTCACGCCGAGCTCGGCGAGGGCGTCCAGGAGGGCGCCGGAGGTGGTCAGGGAGGGCACCGCGCCGGCCCTGGTCATGGCCGCGCACATGGCCCGCTCCCCCGCGATCCCGCCGACGAAGCTGCCGGAGGTGCAGGCGTAGGCGACCACCTCGGGGGCGATGGCGTGGAGCGTGCGCACGGCGTCGTGCAGGGTCTCGTGCTCGCTGACCAGCCGGGCCAGGTCGAGGCTGACCTCGACGGGGACGTACGGGGTGCGGGTCAGATGGAGCGAGACCTCCTCGGGGACCCAGCGCCACAGTTCGCGGTCGAGCGCGAAGTCGAAGGGGGCGACGACACCGACACCGCGCTGCGGGCGCGGACCACCGAGAAAGGAGACGTCCATGGCGATGACCGGCCTCACGCTGAGAGACGGGGGGACAGCGGAACGTGCGCAACGCCCGTGTTGACGAAGGTAGGTTCGGGTGCGAGCGTGGTCAATCCGCCCATGTCACGCTCACGTCACACCTGACCCACCCCCGGTGTTTCCGCCCACGTCAGACGCTCGGCCGCGCCGCGGAAACCGGCGGAAAAAGGTCGGCCGGCCCTCCTGAACGTGCAGAAACCGCCCGTGCGGCCCTCCCGGAACCCGCGCGGCGCCCCGCAGAAACGGTGCCTCGATGTCCGTGCCCACCCTCCTCGTCCTCGACGCCGACCCTCTTCCGCGCCTCGGCAGGCTCACCGGCCGGGCCCGCGTCGAGCACGCGGACGCGACCACGCTCGCCGAGCGGCTGCCGTCCGCCGATGTGCTGCTGGTGTGGGATTTCGCCTCGACCGCGGTGCGTGACGCGTGGCCGGGCGAGGGCCCGCGGCCGCGCTGGGTGCACACGGCGAGCGCGGGTGTGGACCATCTGATGTGCCCCGAACTCGCCGACTCCGACACGGTGGTGACCAACGCGCGCGGGGTCTTCGACCAGCCGATCGCCGAGTACGTGGCCGCGCTGGTCCTGACGATGGCCAAGGACCTGCCCCGCACCCTCGAGTTGCAGCGCGAGGGCGTGTGGCGGCACCGGGAGTCGCAGCGGGTGGCGGGCACGCGCGCGTGCGTGGTCGGTTCCGGGCCCATCGGCCGGGCGATCGTCGCCGCCCTCAAGGCACTCGGCATCACCACCGCGCTGGTGGGCCGCCGTTCCCGCACCGGGATCCACGGCCCCGACGACCTCAGCCGGCTGATGGCCCGCGCGGACTGGGTGATCTCGGCCGCTCCGCTCACGGCCGAGACCCGGGGCATGTTCGACGCCCGCCGCTTCGGGATGATGCAGCCCTCCGCGCGGTTCATCAACATCGGCCGGGGCCAACTGGTCGTGGAGCAGGACCTGGTGGAGGCGCTCACCAAGCGGTGGATCGCGGGCGCGGCCCTCGACGTCTTCGACTCCGAACCGCTGCCGCCGGACAGCCCGTTGTGGCACGTCCCCGGTCTGATCGTGTCGCCGCACATGAGCGGTGACACCGTCGGCTGGCGGGACGAACTCTCCGCGCAGTTCGTGGAGATGTACGAGCGCTGGGAGGCGGGCAGATCTCTCGTGAACGTGGTCGACAAGAAGCGCGGGTACGTGCCAGGGCACTGAACGCCGAGCGGAGGGGCAGCACATGCAGGACCTCACCGGACTGACCGCCGTACAACTCGTCGAGGGTTACCGCAAGGGGGAGTTCAGCCCCGTCGAGGCGGCCCGGGCGGCTCTCGACCGGGCTACGGAGATCCAGCCGGAGGTGAACGCCTTCGTGCGCCTGACCTGGGAGGAGGCCCTCGCACAGGCGGGGGCGTCGGCGGACCGCTGGCGGCGCGGGGAGCCGTCGGGCGCGCTGGACGGCGTACCGGTCACGGTGAAGGACATCCTGCTGATGCGCGGGACACCGACGCTCAAGGGCTCCAGGACCGTCGCCGAGCACGGGCGGTGGGACGAGGACGCGCCGTCGGTGGCCCGGCTGCGGGAGAGCGGCGCGGTGTTCCTCGGCAAGACCACGACACCGGAGTTCGGCTGGAAGGGCGTCACGGACTCGCCGCTGTCGGGCGTGACCCGCAATCCCTACGACCCGACGCGCACCGCGGGCGGCTCCAGCGGGGGCGCCGCGGCGGCCGTGGCGCTCGGCGCGGGGCCGCTGGCGCTCGGCACGGACGGCGGCGGCAGTGTCCGTATCCCGGCCGCGTTCTGCGGGATCTTCGCCCTGAAGCCGACGTACGGCCGGGTGCCGCTGTACCCGGCGAGCGCCTTCGGCACCCTCGCCCATGTGGGCCCGATGACCCGGGACGCGGCCGACGCGGCCCTGCTGCTCGATGTGATCGGGGTGCCGGACTCCCGCGACTGGTCGGCGCTCGGTCCCGCGGCGGGCCCGTACTCCGCGGCCCTGCGGGGCGGGGTGCGGGGCCTGCGGATCGCGTACTCGCCGTCCCTCGGCGGCCAGGTGGCGGTCCAGCCCGGGGTCGCCGCGGCGGTGCGGCGGGCCGTGGAGCGGCTGGCCGGACTCGGCGCGTACGTCACCGAGGCGGACCCCGACTTCGCCGACCCGGTGGACGCCTTCCACACCCTGTGGTTCAGCGGGGCGGCCCGGGTGACCCAGCATCTGGGGGCGCACCAGCGGGAGTTGCTGGACCCCGGGCTGCGGGAGATCCGCGCCCGGGGCGGGCGGATGAGCGCGCTCGACTACCTCGCCGCGGTGGACGTCCGCATGGAACTCGGCCGCCGCATGGGCCGTTTCCACGACTCCTACGACCTCCTCGTCACCCCGACCCTCCCGATCACCGCGTTCGAGGCGGGCCTTGAGGTCCCGAAGGGCTCGGGTCACCAGCGCTGGACCGGCTGGACCCCGTTCACCTACCCCTTCAACATGACGCAGCAGCCGGCGGCGAGCGTCCCCGTCGGCACAGACGCCGACGGACTGCCGGTGGGCCTCCAGCTCGTCGCCGCCCGACACCGGGACGACCTGGTGCTGCGGGCGGCGCACGCGCTGTACAAGGCGGAGGCGGCGGGGGTGCCGGCCGGGGTGGGCGCTAGGCGCGGCTGAAGCGGAGGGATTCGCCGAGGGCGCCCGCGCGCCAGAGGTCGTTGCAGGCCTCGGCGAGGGCGTCGAGGCCCTCGGTCACCTCGCCCCACACGGTGCCCGGCACCCAGCCCACGTCCCCGTTCAGGAGCAGGTTGTTGCGTTCGTAGAAGAGGGCGAGGTCGACGACGGTCGCGTCCGGGCGTACCTCCCGGTCGTAGCCGTGGGACGGCGTCCCGAGCTGCGTGCCCGCGAAGGAGAAATAACAGAGATCTCCGGGAATGGGGGTGACTGTCGGGTTTTCCAGGGGCGGTTCGTTTTCCGCGAACGGCGCGAAGAGCGCGTAGATCTCGTTGCGCGCGTACTTCGCGTGATAGACGTCACCGGCGAGCGGAAGGGCACTCCATACGGCCGCGCAGGTGAGCGGCGCCCGGTCGTCGAGGAGCTTTGCCGTGGCGGTGATCCCGCGCTTGACCAGCGAGACTTCGATGTAACGGTCAGCCATGCACTCCATGGTCCCCCGCCGGTCAAGAGGGCCTCGGCGAAAAAGAGGCTCAAATAAATCCGCATAGGTCGCATCCGGTCGGGTAGCCGCGCCGCCATGGCTCCACCACTGGAACATGGCACACACATATCCGGAACCACCCGCCGATCGCTGCTCGCGGGGGTGGCGGCGCTCGGCGCGCTGGGCGCTGCGGGCTGCTCGCGCGTGGCCACGGCCTCGACCGAGGGAGGCGGCGATCTGCTCGACCGGCTGCGGGCGACCGGGGTCGTACGGCTGGGAATCGCAGGTGAGATCCCCTTCGGTTACATCGACAAGAACGGCGAACTGACCGGCGAGGCACCCGAACTCGCGCGGGTCGTCTTCAAGCGGCTGGGCGTGGAAAAGGTGCAGCCGGTGCCCACCGAGTTCGGCTCGCTCATTCCCGGCCTGAATTCGCAGCAGTTCGATGTCGTGGCGGCCGGCATGTATGTCACCCCGGAACGCTGCGAACAGGTGATCTTCGCGGATCCCGACTATCAGATGCTCGATTCCTTCATCGTGCGCAAGGGAAATCCAAAAGGTCTTCACAACTACAAGGACGTCGTCGAGAAGAAGGCGAAGTTCGCCACCGGCACCGGATACGCGGAGATCCAGTACGCCGTCGAGGCGGGCTACAAGGAGAGCGACATCCTGATCGTGCCGGACCAGGTCGCGGGACTGAACGCGGTGGAGGCCGGACGCGTCGACGTGTTCGCCGGGACCGCGCTGACCACCCGTGAGGTGGTGAAGAAGTCGGCCAAGGCGGAGGCGACGAAGGCCTTCACCCCGACCGTGGGCGGCAAGCCGCACGTCGACGGGGGCGCCTTCGCGTTCCGCCGCACCGAGACGAACCTGCGGGACGCCTTCAACGTCGAGCTGCGGAAACTGAAGAAGAGCGGCGAACTGTTCCGGATCCTCGAGCCCTTCGGGTTCACGAAGGCCGAGATGACGGACCTGACCGCGAAGGAGCTCTGCGGCGGATGACCTCCGGACTCTGGGAACTGGTACTCAAGGGCGTCTGGACGACGGTCCAGCTGCTGGTGTTCAGCTCGCTACTGGCCGCCGCCGTGTCCTTCGTGGTCGGCGTCCTGCGCACCCACCGGCTGTGGATCGTCCGCTTCCTGGCGGGCTTCTACACCGAGGTGTTCCGCGGGACCTCCGCGCTGGTCATGATCTTCTGGGTGTTCTTCGTGCTGCCCCCCGCCTTCGGCTGGCAGCTCGTGCCCATGTGGGCGGGCACCCTCGCGCTCGGCCTGACCTACGGGGCGTACGGCTCCGAGATCGTGCGCGGGGCGCTCAAGGCGGTCGACCCGGCCCAGCAGGAGGGCGGGATCGCGCTGAGCTTCACGCCCTGGCAGCGGCTGCGGCTGATCCTGCTGCCGCAGGCGGTGCCGGAGATGATCCCGCCGTTCTCCAACCTGCTGGTCGAACTGCTCAAGGGCACCGCGCTGGTGTCCGTGATGGGCATGGGCGACCTGGCCTTCAGCGGCAACCTGGTGCGGCTCGCGCTCCAGGAGAGCGCCGGGATCTACACGTATCTGCTGCTCATCTACTTCGTGATCGCCTTCGCGCTCACGCGCCTGATGCGGGGGCTGGAGAAGAAGTTGAAGGCGGGCGTCGGCAAGGAGCCCCGGCTCGGCCTTGACACCGACGCCGAGCTGAAGCGGGCGCAGACGACGGGCGTAGGAGGTCATGTCGCATGACGTGGGACTGGAGTGCCGTAAGCGACTTCATGCCGCAGTTCTGGGACGGTCTGCTGGTCACCCTTCAGGCCCTCGCGCTCGGCTCGCTGATCTCCTTCGTACTGGGCCTGGTGTGGGCGCTGCTGATGCGCGCGCCCTCGCGGTTCGTGCGCTGGCCGGTCGGGGTGGTCACGGAGTTCGTGCGCAACACCCCGCTGCTGGTGCAGCTGTTCTTCCTCTTCTACGTGCTGCCCGAGTGGGGCGTGACCCTCTCCGCGCTGGCCACCGGTGTCATCGGGATCGGGCTGCACTACTCGACGTACACGATGCAGGTCTACCGGGCCGGTATCGAGGCGGTGCCCGCCGGCCAGTGGGAGGCGGCGACGGCACTGAACCTGCCGAGGGTCAGGACCTGGCAGGTGGTGATCCTGCCGCAGGCGATCCGCCGGGTCGTGCCGGCCCTCGGCAACTACGTGATCTCGATGCTCAAGGACACACCGATGCTGATGGTGATCACGGTCCTGGAGATGCTCGGCGAGGCGCGGCTGTTCGCGCAGGAGCACTTCCAGTTCACCGAGCCGCTGACCGTGATCGGCGTGGCCTTCATCGTCATCTCCTATCTGGCCTCCCTTCTCCTGCGATCCCTGGAGCGACGTCTTGTCCGCTGACACCCCCCTGATGAAAGAGCCCGACGCCCACACCAACCCGCCGGTGGACGGCAGCGAGCTGATCCGCTTCGAGGACGTCACCAAGCGCTTCGGGTCCAACACCGTCCTGGACCGGCTGAACTTCTCGGTCGACTCCGGCAAGCACGTGACGCTGATCGGCCCCTCCGGCTCCGGCAAGACCACGATCCTGCGGATGCTGATGACCCTGACCAAGCCCGACGAGGGGACGGTCAGCGTCGACGGGGAGAAGCTCTTCCCGGCGCCGGAGAAGCAGCTGCGCGAGGTGCGCAAGAAGATCGGGATGGTCTTCCAGCAGTTCAACCTGTTCCCGAACATGTCGGTCCTGCGCAACATCACCGAGGCTCCGGTCACCGTGCTCGGCCTGCCGAAGGACGAGGCGGAGGCACGCGCGCGTGAGCTGCTCGACCTGGTGGGGCTCGCCGACAAGGCCGGGGCCCGGCCGACCCAGCTGTCCGGCGGGCAGCAGCAGCGGGTGGCGATCGCGCGGGCGCTCGCCATGCGGCCGCGGGTGCTGCTGCTCGACGAGGTGACCTCGGCACTGGACCCGGAGCTGGTGGCCGGTGTCCTCGACGTGCTGCGGGACATCGCCCGCACCACCGACATCACGATGCTCTGCGTGACCCACGAGATGGGCTTCGCCCGGGACATCTCCGACCAGGTCCTGATGTTCGACGCGGGCCGGATCATCGAGTCGGGGCCGCCGGAGAAGATGTTCAGCGAGCCCGAACAGGACCGCACCCGGGAATTTCTCAGCGCGGTTCTCTGACGGCGGGAAGTGAACATAGTTCAACCTGCGAGGTCCCGGACCCGGGTCATGTCTCTGGCATATGCCAGCGTGCCAGCACCCCTGCTGAGCGGCCCGGCCCGGGGACGGAATCTCGCCAACAGCCGCTCACTGCAAGCCTTTTGCCGGTTATCGTGGAGGGGATCGCTGTCTGGATTACGGCCCAGTAGTAGTGCGACCGAGCGAGCGCAGGGGGAACACCGTGGCGCTGAAGCACGAACCGACCGCGCCGTACCACTCGGCCCAGGACGCGCTGCGCGTCCTGGAGACCGTGGCACGGCACACCGCCGGAGTCACCGACGCCGAACTCGCCCGCACGACCGGCCTGGACCCGGAGCGACTGACCACGCTCCTGAGGATGCTGCGCCGTGAGGGCTACGTCGAGCAGGTGGCCGACGGCGCCTATGTGACCGGGGACGCCCTGACCAGGCTGAGCTCGGTCCACCACCGTGACGAGGCCCTGCGCGCCAAGCTCCAGCGCACCCTCGACGAGCTGCGCGACACCATCGGCGCGGCCGTGTACATCAGCCGGTACGTCGACGGTGAGATCTCCGTCGAACAGTACGCCGACGGGCCCGCGACCCCGGCGGTCAACGAGTGGGTGGACTTCCGCTCCTCCGCGCACGCGACGGCGGTGGGCAAGAGCCTGCTGAGTCAGCTCGACCACAACGGCCGGCGGGACCATCTCTCCCGGCACCGGATGACGCGGCTCACGTCCCGCACCATCACCAGCGACAAGCTGCTCCTGTCCCGTCTGGAGACCCAGCCCGCGACGGTTCCCCACCTCGACCTCCAGGAGTACGCGGTGGGCACGGTCTGCGCGGCGGTGCCGATCACTGCGGGGTCGATGGTGGGATGCCTCGCATTGTCGCTGCCGGTCGAACAGGCGCATCGCCTGCGGCGGGCCACGGAGCGGTTGAATCGGGGGGCGGCGCCCGTTCTCCTGTCGCTGGCGATCTAGGCGCAGCGCGGGAGGTCGTCGGTCGCCTGCGGGCCGTGGGGGCTGGTCGCGCCCACGCGGCGGAGCCGCAGATCGACGCAGCCCCGCGCCCCTAGGTCGGCTCACTCGCCGGTGGTCAGAAGCACCCCTTTCGACCGGGTAGTATTTTCTCTGTCGCCAGCCGCCGAGAGGCGGACGGCGAGAGTCATGCGCCGCTAGCTCAGTTGGTTAGAGCAGCTGACTCTTAATCAGCGGGTCCGGGGTTCGAGTCCCTGGCGGCGCACCGGTGAAGGGCCTTTCGTGGGAGCGAAGGGCCCTTCGGCGTTTTTCGGGGTCCGGCTTCGGTAGGTCTCTTCGCCGGGCCCGCGCCACCACACGGGGTCCGTGCAGTTCAGGCCCTCTTTTCTGAGCTGGGCTCGGTTGATCTTGTTGGTGGCTGTGACCGGCATGTGATCCACGACCCGCACGAACCGTGGGGCCATCTTCGTGCCGAGGTCCGGCTGGGCCGCCAGGAAAGCCGCGAAGGCGACGGGGTCGAAGGTTCCGGCGATCGTCGCCATCACCTGGTCCCCGGTCACCGGATCCGGTACCGCGTACACGGCGACGGCCTCCGCCCCCTCGTACCGCGCGAGGATGTTCTCGATCATCGCGGCGGCCAGGTTCTCACTGTCGACGCGGAGCCTGTCGTCGGTGCGGCCCGCGAAGTAGAGGTAGCCGTCGGCGTCCCGGTAGAAGAGGTCGCCGGTCCAGTACCAGCCGTCCCGGCGCCGCTCGGCATCCGCCTCGGGGTTGCGCCAGTACCCCTCGAAGGGGTTCGGCGCCCGGTTCACCAGCTCCCCTATCGCCTCGCCCCCGTTCAGCAGCCGCCCGGCCGCGTCGAAGCGTGCGGGCGGTCGCTCCCGGCCCGTCTCCTGATCCAGTACGACGAGCCCGGGCCCCGCCCGACCGACCGCGCCCCGAGGCGTCCCCGGCGCCCACTGGATCGCCGCGCCGCCCTCGGAGGAGCCGTACCCCTCCACCAGCCGCACCCCGAACCGGCGCTCGAAGGCAGCCGCGTCCACCGCCCCCGCCTCGGTGCCGAAGCCGAGCCGCAGCGGGTTGTCCCGGTCGTCCTCGCGCGGCTCGGTGGCGAGGACGTACTGGATGGCCCGGCCGACATAGGTGAAGTACGTCGCCCGGTACGCGCGCACGTCCGCCAGGAACCCCGACGCCGAGAACCGCCGCCTGAGCGCGACCCCGGCGCCGGTCGCCAGCGCGGGCGCCCAGTCGGCGATCACCGCGTTGCCGTGGAACATCGGCATGCAGATGTAGTGCACCCCGTCGGGGCCGAGCCGGAACTGGTCGGCCAGGGAGCGCCCGGCGGCGGCCAGCCGGCCCTGGGAGCAGAGCGCGGCCTTGGGGGCGCCGGTGGAGCCCGAGGTGAAGTAGAGGAGGAGCCGGTCCTCGGGGGCGGCACGGGAGGCGTCCGGTTCGGCACCGGCGTAGGGCGCGAGCAGGCTGTCGTACTCCTCGGAGCCGCACACCAGGATCCGGACGCCGGGCAGGTCGAGGCCGCGCAGCAACGGGAGCTGGGAGGGCTCGGTGATCAGCAGTCGGCACTCGGTGTGCAGGATGTCGCGGGCGAGTTCGGGGCCCCGGCGGGTGGGGTTGATGCCGGCGACGGCGGCCCGGGCGAGGGCGGCCGCGCTCAACCACATCGGGTATTCAGGGGTGTTGTCGAGCAGGACGCCGATGTGGGCGCCCGGGCCCGGCAGGAGGTCGGTCAGCAGCGCCGCCCGTGCGGCGGCACCGGCCGTCACCTCGTGGTGGGTGAACTCCCGCCCCTCGAACCACAGTCCGGGCCGGTGGTCACCCCACCGTCCGACGACGAGCTCCGCGACCGTACGCCTCCTGGAGTCCATGGAGGCGTACGGTAGTTGACGGACCGTCAGATGTGGAGGCTTAGGGCATCGCGGCGAAGGCGGCCATGAAGCCGGCGCAGAACAGGACGACCACCCCGGCGAAGGCCACCACCACGAAGGCGGCGCAGCCCTGCCCGCCGCCACCGGGACGGGCCGTGGCCACGATGCGGGGGCCCTCGGCGTAGTGCGCGGTGACGACATCGCCCTCGAGTACGGTGCCCGGGCCGCCCTCCTCCTCGAAGCGGACCATCCGGCCGTCGCGGGCCCTGAACTCGTATACATGGCGCAGGCTCGTGCGCACCCGGCTGTCGCCTCCGCCGCGCGCCACGGTGTACACCCGCAGGCACCGCGCCTCGGCGGTGAGCCCGCTCCTCCAGGCTCTGCGCATCCGCAGCCAGCGCCGCACCATGAGGTACGCGCCCGAGATGGCCACGGCCATGATCAGGACGGGAACGGCGTAGAAGAAGGCGCTCATGACGGATCCCCCGAGGTCAGGCACCGATCGCTTGATCGTGTGGGGGAACCTACCCCGGGGGAAGCCTGGACTGTCTCAAGCGATGCTCAGAACGTGACGTCCGAGCAGGCGTAGAACGCGTTGGTCGTGTCGGCGATCGTCCACACCGCGACGATCACGTGCCGTCCGCTGAGCCCGGACGGCAGGGTGCCGCTGTGCGAGAGGGTGGAGGGGGGTCGCTGGCCGTTGTAGGGGACGGTCAGGAACGGGGTGAGGTTGAGGTCGGAGCGGGCGAGGTTGTGGTTCTGGTTCCAGCCCGCCTTGGTGACGTAGTACTTGAAGTCGGTCGTGGCGTGCATGGCGGTGAACTGCCAGCGGAACGTGTAGCTCTGCCCGCCCGTCACCTTGGTCGCCGGCCAGGCGGCGCCCGAGGGGGTCCTCGGTGCGCTGAGCTGGCTGAAGCGGCTGACGCCGCCGTTGCAGATCTGGCCGTCGGCGGGTCCGCCGGCCGGGAAGCCCTTGGGGCCCTCGACGCTCTGCGGCTCCCACTGGATGTCGCCGCAGTTCGTCACCGTGCCGTTCTGGCAGAGCTTCTGCCTGCTGATGGGGAGGTCGGTGTAGCCGTGGCCGCTGGCACCCCCGGTGGAGAGGACGAGGGTGCCGGCGGTGGTGAGGCCGAGCGCGGTGGCGTACCACTTGGTCCTTCTGCGCATGCTGCTGCTCCTGGGAACGTGGGGAAGTTCGATGAGCTTGCAGGTCTAGACCAAGTAGCAGAGTATTACCGTGTGTTGACCGTGTCCATACACCCCGAGGAGAACGCGACCGTCAGGTCCTTCACGAGCGCCTTGCGTTCGTAGTCGTCCAGTTCGACCAGACCGCGCATGGTCAGCCGGGTCACCGTGTCCTCGACCGAGTCCACGACCGACGTCAGCACGGTCGCCCGGTGCTGGGCGTCCAGCGCGGCGATCCGGCGGCGGTGCATCGCGGCGGCGACCTCAGGGGCGTACTCGATGCGCAGCGGCTGCACCGAGAACACCTGCACGCCGACCGCGGCGGTCTCCGCGGTCACCAGCCGGGTCAGCGCCTCCCCCGCCGCGTCGGCCGAACCGCGTCCCGAGCCCGGCGCCTCCACCGGGATCCGGGCGAGCGCGGCCTCGACGCACTCGCGCAGATAGGTCTCGTGGTCGTCGACGCCGAGCGTGGCCCGCGCGGTGTCCCGCACCCGCCACACCACGAGGACCACGACCCTGAGCCCGACCCCGCTCGCGTCGGCCGCCGCCATCGGCTCGCTGCGCCAGTGCCGCAGCCGTACGTCGACCCGGCGGCGCAGCAGCAGCGGGTTGACCCACAGCAGCCCGGTGCGCCGGACGGTCCCCCGGTAGCGGCCGAACAGCCCGAGCACCCAGGCCCGTCCGGTCCGGCCCCGGGCCAGCCCGCCGAAGCCGAAGAGCCCGAGGGCACCGGCGCCCGCGTAGGCGGCCCACTGCACCGGGCCGAGGCCCGCGTGCGCGTACGCCGGCAGCCGCAGTGCCTCCAGCGCGAGCGGCGGTACGACGCCCGCCCACCACGAGGTGACCGCGCACCCCGCCATGCCGCAGACGCCGGCGAGGACGCCCGCCGCGCCCGGCAGCACCCGCGCGGGACGCTCGGCCAGTTCGGGGTCGACGTCGGGGACGGAGCGCGGGGCGGCCTGGGCGGTCCTGCGCAGGCGGGGCTGCTCGCCGGTGCCCTGTCTGCGGGCCACCACGGCGGGCTTGAGGGGGACCGACACCGGGTCCGGGTCGTCGCGGAACAGCAGGTGGACCGGGATCTCGGTGGTCACCTCGTTCTGGATGAGCCGGGCGGGCCGGGACGGTCCCTCGGACTCGGGGGTGTGTGAAGTGGTCGTACTCATGAGTGCCTCCAGCCTCCGCGCCAGATGCGTCACAACAAGGGGGACGGACGGGTGATGGCCGACCGTGCAGGGGTGGGCCGGTGCTTGCGGACCAGCCCGGACTTACGAGAACGGCCGGGGCCTACGAGAACAGTCGGGACCTACGAGAAGAGCCGGCGCCAGGTCTCCGGGCCCGGGTAGCCGTCCGCCGCGCCGCCGCGCCAGCCCTGGGCGCGCTGGAAAGCCTCCACTCCTCGCCGGTCCGGCTCGCCCCAGCGCGGTCCCGGGCCGGTCGTGTAGTACTTGCCGAATCCTTTCTTCACCAGCTGTCGGCCGAGCTGGGTGACGTACTTGTTGGTGGCGCCGGGCCGGAACATCGCGCGGCCCGGATAGCCGGGGACTCCGTGCGAGGAGGGTGCGGGCGGTCCCGCCGCCCCGGTCTCGCCCTTCGCCCCGATGTCCTTGCCGCCGCCGGTCACCAGCAGGGTCCAGGTCTGGGCGCCGGGCAGCCCGTCCGCGTCGCCGCCCCGCCAGCCCTGCGCCTGCTGGAAGGCCTGGGTGGCCCTGCGGTCCGCGTCCGACCAGCGGGGGCCGGGGCCGGAGGTGTAGAAGGCTGCGGCACCGCGCGCCACGAGCATGCGGCCGAGCTGGGTGACGTACTTGTTGTTGGCCCCGGGACCGAAGTACGCGGCGCCGGGGTAGGGCGTGGCGTCCGGGGTCTGCGGCCCCGCGGGGTCCGGGTTGGCGCCGTCCGGGGTGGCGCCGCCGTCCGGCTCGGTGCCCGGGGTGCCGGCCGCGAGGCCCTTGTACCGGTAGGCGACGTACCGGTCGGAGTTGCTCCAGTAGGCGTAGGGGGTGGCCTGCTTGCGGGCGTAGGGGCGGGTCTCCTCGTAGGCGAGGTAGTAGGTGTGCGTGTAGTCGGTCCAGCCGCCGAAGATGACGACGTGGGAGCCGTTCTCGGGGTTGGACGGGTTGTGGAAGAGCAGGATGTCGCCGGGCTGGAGGTCGTCCTTGGCGATCCGGATGCCGTACTGGGCGAGGCTGCCGGTCCATTCGTTGCGCGGCAGGCTCCAGGCCATGGAGACGAAGCCGGAGCAGTCCTGGCGGTAACCGTCGCCCCAGTACTCGGACATGCTGTACGGCACCCGCGCGGCGACCCACTGCTTGGCCCGCCGGATGATGTCGGCGCGGGTGGTGGTGGGTGTCCTGACGGGGGCGGGTTTGGCGCCGGGGCCGTGCAGGGGGGCCTTGTCGCCCTGGGGGGTGTCGGGCTCGTCGGCTCTGGGGGCGCCGGGGCGGGCGGGGGCCTGGGGGGCGGCGAAGGCGGGGGCCGCGTGCAGGGCGCCGAAGGCGGTGGCGGCGGTGGCGGCCGTGGCGGCCGTGGCGGCGAGGATCACGGTTCGGGCGGCGGCGGGGTGACCGCCGGCCGGGCGGGGAAGGACGCGACGCCAGTGGACGCATCCGGGGCAGTCGCAGTCGTTCTCGGGATCGATCTCCTCGAACACCGGAGTCTCCATGCGACGCCCCTCACCCTGAAGGTCGAAATGTCCGCAACTGTGCACGTTCGCCAGTTTCTCAACTGTCGCCCGGACACGCATGCTGACGGTCCGAATGATGTACGCCCCCTCCTGCGCCCCGGTCCGCAGCACCCTCCGGCATCCGGTAGAGTCATGCAGGTCAGCAGGCGCCGCTAGCTCAGTTGGTTAGAGCAGCTGACTCTTAATCAGCGGGTCCGGGGTTCGAGTCCCTGGCGGCGCACGCGTGATCGAAGGCCCTCCGTGGAAGCGGGGGGCCTTCGGCGTTGCGGGAGCCCTCACACAGACACCCGGCAGACCGAGGGCCACGCGGCGGCGGCTGGGGGTCTGGGGGTTATCCCCCAGAAGACACAGCATCAGCGGGTCCGGGGTTCGAGTCCCTGGCGGCGCACGCGTGATCGAAGGCCCTCCGTGGACGCGGGGGGCCTTCGGCGTTGGTGCGGTGTTCTCGTCGAGGCGTACGCATATTCGACGATTCCTCTTGGCGTGGTGGTCCCGGCGGGCGCTTTCTCAAAGCGTGGGTCTTCTTGTGCGACAGGCGCAACAATGAACACGTATGACCGGTAAACACCGCGTTTCGCATCTTGCGATCATGATGAGCACCGTAGAACCCTGGTTTTCAAGATGCTGCGTATACGCGGCAGTTGGGGGGCAAGGAGACGGTTGCCAGAGTTGCGGGGAAAGGGGCCCCGCTGCTGAGGATGCCGGAGGGGGCGTCTGCAACCGGAAGGCCGCTTTCACATGTCTGACATGGTGAGGATTGTGGTGACTGCGGCCCACCACTGATACGTCTGTGAAGGTCGAGGGGGACCGGACCAGCCGTAAGGAAACGACAACACGCGGCCGCGTCCGCGTGTGGGGGGATGACTCATGACGTCGACGCCGACGGGCGCCCGGCAGAACTTCGACCCGTCCGAAACCACTCAGGTCAGGCTGCCTGCGCATCGGACCGGCACTGCGCGCCGCATAGAGAGGACGCTTCCGAAGTACGACTACGAGCACTACAGCAGACTGGCAGGTCCTCTCACCCAGCCCGACCCGGACAAGCCCTACAAGGTCCAGTACCGCTCGCTGATCTCACAGGAGCCGCACCGCATCAGAGTCGCCCTGATGCTCGCCGCGGCCCCGCTGCTCTCCCTGGTCCTGCTGGCCTGGCTGCTCCAGCCCGAACACTGGACCGAGCGCGACTACCCGGCCTTCTCGTGGCTGCCGGCCCTGGACATCGTCATGCTCGTCTCGATCGGCCTGATCGAGTTCTTCCGCTGCATGAACGTCCTGTCCAACGCGCACGCCACCCTCGTCGCCCGGGACCCGATCCCCGTGGTGCCCGAGACCGGCACCAGAGTCGCCTTCCTCACCTCCTTCGTGCCCGGCAAGGAGCCGCTGGAGATGGTGACGAAGACCCTGGAAGCCGCGGTCAGGATCCGCCACCGGGGCCTCATGCACGTCTGGCTCCTGGACGAGGGCGACGACCCGGCGGTCAAGGAGGTCTGCGCGCGCCTCGGTGTGCACCACTTCTCCCGCAAGGGCGTCGAGAAGTGGAACCAGCCCAAGGGCGCGCACCGGGCAAAGACCAAGCACGGCAACTACAACGCCTGGCTGGACGCGCACGGCGACCAGTACGACTTCTTCGCCTCGGTGGACACCGACCACGTGCCGCTGCCCAACTACCTGGAGCGGATGCTCGGCTTCTTCCGCGACCCGGACGTCGGCTTCGTGATCGGCCCGCAGGTCTACGGCAACTACGACAACTTCGTCACCAAGGCCGCCGAGTCCCAGCAGTTCCTCTTCCACGCCCTGATCCAGCGGGCCGGCAACAAGTACGGCGCCCCGATGTTCGTGGGCACCTCCAACGCCGTACGGATCAGCGCGCTCAAGCAGATCGGCGGGCTCTACGACTCGATCACCGAGGACATGGCGACCGGGTTCGAGATGCACCGCCACAGGAACCCGGCGACCGGGAAGAAGTGGCGCTCGGTCTACACCCCGGACGTGCTCGCGGTGGGTGAGGGCCCGAGCGCCTGGACGGACTTCTTCACCCAGCAGATGCGCTGGTCGCGAGGAACGTACGAGACGATCCTCAAGCAGTACTGGAAGGGCTGGTACTCACTGCCGCCGGCCAAGCTCTTCAACTACACGATGATGATCATCTTCTACCCGATGTCCGCCCTCAACTGGATCCTCGCGGCCCTGAGCTGCGCGCTGTTCCTCGGCCTGGGCGCCTCGGGTGTGAATATCGACCCCACCGTGTGGCTGATGCTCTACGGCAACGCCTCCGCGCTCCAGATCGGCCTGTACATCTGGAACCGCCGCCACAACGTCTCCCCGCACGAGCCCGAGGGCTCCGGCGGAGTCGCGGGCATGGTGATGTCGGCGCTGTCCGCCCCGCTGTACGCGAAGGCGCTGGTCGACGCGGTGCTGCGGCGCAAGAGCAAGTTCGTGGTCACGCCCAAGGGCGACTCGGCCAGCCCCGACCGGTGGTTCGGCACCTTCCGCTACCACTGGTACTTCATCGCGATCTTCGGCGGCTCGATCGGCGCCGGCGTCGCCCTGGGGCACTCGCACCCCGCGATGATCATCTGGGCCACCTTCGCCATGCTGATCACGGCGACACCGATCCTCACCTGGCGGCACATGCTGCGGCAGACTCGCAAGACGTCCGCCGGAGTACCGCCGCGGACAGTCCCGGCCCAACTGCCGGCACACGCCGAGGCGCGGACGCCGTACCACCAGCCGCAGCCACAGCCCGCTGCCGCCGCCCCGCACGCTCCGGCGCAGAAGCCGAGCTGGGCGGAGACGCACACGCACGACGAGGGCAAGGACCAGACGATGCAGATCGCCCTCGGTGGATTCGGGGGACGTAAGGAATGAACGACCGTGCAGGCCGCCGCCGCGCCCGTCGGCTCGCGATCGGTACGGCGGTGGTGCTGGCGCTGGCCGGGATGAACGGCCCGTGGCTGTACCGCTTCGGGACGGCGAAATACCACCAGTACCAAATCAACAAGCCCGAGTACAAAGCCGCGAACGGCAAGTGGGAGATCGTCCGGTTCCCGAAGGAGTACCGGCAGAACACCATCCACGCGGCGCTGCTGCGCACCGGGAAGGTGCTGCTGGTGGCGGGATCGGGCAACAATCAGGACAACTTCGACGCGAAGAGGTTCGACACCCGGATCTGGGACCCGGTCAAGGGCACGATCAAGAAGGTGCCGACACCGAGCGACCTGTTCTGCACCGGGCACACCCAGCTCGCGAACGGCAATCTGCTGATCGCCGGTGGCACCAAGCGGTACGAGAAGCTCAAGGGGGACGTGACGAAGGCCGGCGGCCTGATGATCGTTCACAACGAGAACCCGGACAAGCCGATCACCCTGCCGGCGGGCACCACCTTCACCGGCAAGGAGGGCGGCAAGACCTTCGTCTCCAAGGACCCCGTCGTCGTCGAGCGGGCCACGAAGGTCTTCGACAAGAAGACCGGGAAGTTCCTGCGCAACGACCCGGGGCTCGGGCGGATCTACGTCGAGGCGCAGAAGAGCGGGCGCAAGTACGAGACCGGCACCCAGGACAACTACCGGATCCACGGGCTGACCGGGGCGGACGCGCGCAACACCTACGGCATCGCACAGAAACTGGCCCTGGACAAGAAGGACTTCCAGGGGATCCGGGACGCCTTCGAGTTCGACCCGGTCGCCGAGAAGTACATCAAGGTCGACCCGATGAAGGAGGCCCGCTGGTACCCGACGCTCACCACCCTCAGCGACGGGAAGATCCTCAGCGTCTCCGGGCTCGACGACATCGGTCAGCTGGTGCCGGGCAAGAACGAGGTCTTCGACCCGAAGACGAAGAAGTGGACGTACACACCGAAGATCCGGCAGTTCCCGACCTACCCCGCGCTGTTCCTCATGCAGAACGGCAAGATCTTCTACTCGGGGTCCAACGCGGGGTACGGGCCGGACAACGTGGGGCGTGACCCCGGGATCTGGGACGTGGCCAGCAACAGGTTCACGAAGATCCCGGGACTCAGCGACGCGAAGGAGATGGAGACCTCCGGCACGGTTCTGCTGCCTCCGGCCCAGGACGAGAAGTTCATGGTGATCGGCGGGGGCGGGGTCGGTGAGTCCGCGCAGTCCAGCAACCGGACGCGGATCGTCGACCTGAAGGCGGACAGCCCGCGCTTCGTCGACGGGCCGACGCTGGAGAAGGGGACGCGCTATCCGCAGGCGTCGATCCTTCCCGACGACAGCGTGCTGGTGTCCGGAGGGTCGGAGGACTACCGCGGGCGCGGGAACTCCAACATCCTCCAGGCGCGGCTGTACCACCCGGACACGAACACATTCGAGTCGGTGGCCGATCCCCTCGTGGGGCGGAACTACCACTCCGGGTCGCTGCTGCTGCCGGACGGGCGGGTCATGTTCTTCGGGTCCGACTCCTTGTACGGGGACGCGGCGAACACGAAGCCGGGGGTGTTCGAGCAGCGGATCGAGATCTACACGCCGCCTTATCTGTACCGGGATTCGCGTCCTTCGCTGTCCGGGGGGCCGCAGACGATCGCGCGGGGTGCGTCCGGGACGTTCACCTCTCCGCAGGCTTCCGTGATCAAGAAGGTGCGGTTGATTCGGCCCAGTGCGTCGACTCATGTGACGGATGTGGATCAGCGGTCCATCGAAATGAAGTTCACCGTGTCGGGGGACAAGGTGAAGGTGACGGTGCCGGGCAACAAGAACCTGGTGCAGTCGGGGTGGTACATGCTGTTCGTCGATGACGATCAGGGGACGCCCAGCAAGGCTCAGTGGGTTCGGGTGCCCTAAGCCGAGCCGAAAGACGCTCCCGCACCTGTGACTTCGGGTGCGGGAGCGTTGTGGCTGGTCGCGCCCACGCGGCGGAGCCGCACATCGTTACAGCCCCGCGCCCCTAGGTGTCCGAACCTCGCGCCAGTTTCAAGGCGTAGGTCGGCCACCAGTCCCCTGCCTTCGGGCCGCCCTTGCACTCGCCGTCCGACTCTCCTGGGCGCTTGACCCACAAGTAGGCGTCCACCAGCGGGTCCGCCGTCCTTGTCGTCGGTGTCTCCCCGAGGGCCCTGCCCGGTGGGTTGCACCAACGCTCCTTCTCGGCGCCGGACTTGTACGGGCCGTTGCCGTTGCGGCTGGTGTCGATGACGAAGTGCTTGTTGCCGACCTTCGCGGAGAGCTGTTTGCCGTAGGCGATGGAGTCCTCGGTGGAGTAGAAGTTGGAGACGTTCACCGAGAATCCGTCGGCCTCGGTGATGCCCGCCCGCTTGAGGGGCTCGTAGATCTGGTCGGGGTGGCCCCAGCCCGCGTTGCCCGCGTCCAGGTAGACCGTCGTGTTCTTCAGGGACTTGAGCTTCTCGACGGCGCCGCTGAGGAGGTTGTAGCGCTCCTCGTGGAACTCGTCCTTCGTGCAGCCGTCGACCAGGTGCAGTACGGCGTCCGGTTCGAGGATCACCGTGGCCGCGCGGTCGCCGATGCCCGCCGCCACACCGTCGATCCAGGCCCGGTAGGCGTTGCCGTCGGCGGCGCCGCCCTGGGAGTACTGGCCGCAGTCGCGGTGCGGGATGTTGTAGAGGACCAGCAGGGCCCTGCGGCCCGCCTTGTCCGCGGCCTCGGTGAAGCCGCGGGCCTCCTGCTCGGGTTGTTCCACGCCGATCCACTCACCTGTGGGCTGCTGGGCGATCTTGCGGATCTGCCCCGCCTCGGCGTCCTTGCCGCTCTTCTCGTACGCGGCGACCTGCCGGGCCGCGTTGCCGTCCGGGTTGACCCAGAACGGGTCGGCCTCCTTGGGCTGCTGGGTGATGCCCGCACCGGGCTTGTCACCTTCGTCCCCCTCGTTCCCGCCGTTCGACGCGGAACACGCGGCCAGCAGCAGTGCCGCCCCCAGCACCGCCGCACAGGCCCCTGCGCGGGTCGCCGTCCTGGCCCCGGCCGTGGTGGCCCCGGCCGTCCTGGCCCGCCTGCTGACGTACATCCAATTCCCCCCTGGGTGCACTGTGGCAAGTCCCAATCGTGACACATCGGACGCGCCGCCCACGAGTCGTCCGAGCCTTGTCCAGGAGCTGTTACAGCGCCGGGAGGGCAGGGTAGGTGCGCGCCTGTACGGGGGCGCTCGTCGGTGAAGGGGAGTGCTCAGCGATGCGGTACGCCACCAGGGAGTTCCGGCTGGCCTCGGCACTGCTGGAGGCGGCGGACACGCTCGCCGAGGACTTCGACGCGACGCGCTATCTGCAACGGGTGTCCGACCACTGTGTGGAGCTGCTGAACGCGCGGGCGGCCGGGGTGATGCTGATCGACGGGGGCCGGTCGGTGTCGCTGGCCGCGAGCAGCCGGTACGAGCGGCTGGGGCTCGACCTGCTGGAGGCGCAGCACGGCGGCGGGCCGTGTCTGGAGAGTTACGGCTCCGGCAGGCCCGTCCCGCCGGTCTCCGTCCGGGTCGCCCACGCGGCCGCCCGCTGGCCCGGCTTCACCGAGCGAGCGCTCCGGCACGACATCGTGACGACCTTCGCGGTCCCGCTGCGCCGCCGCGAGCAACGGCTGGGCGCGCTCAACGTGTTCGTGCCGACGCCCCCGTCGCGCCACGTGGATGACGCCGGTCCCGAGCTCGAGGTGGCTCAGGCGCTCGCCGACGCCGCCACGCTCGGCCTCCAGAACCACCGCGCCTACACCCGATGCCGCACGCTGTCGGGGCAGTTGCAGGAGGCCCTGTCGAGCAGGGTCCGTATCGAGCAGGCCAAGGGGATGCTCGCGGAGCGCTGGGGGGTGCGGGCCGACGAGGCGTTCGTCGCGCTGCGGCAGTACGCGCGGCGGCGCCGGCTCGCCCTGGACCGGGCGGCGGGCATGGTCGTCGAGGGTGTCGCGGCCGACGCCGAGCTGCGCCGGGAGATCGGCGATGGCTCCGAGGGGCCGACGTAGAACCGGGGCCACCAGGGCGGATGACGGAGGGGCAGGAGCCCGGGCCTGCCGTCGACCGGCCTCTAGGCCCGGGCGCACATCCGTTCTAGAGTCTTTCCGTAGCGATTCGGCCCCAGCCCCTGGCCGCAGTCAGCACCCACCGTGCCTCCCAGGCCTCCCGTGCCGTCGCCGGGTTACTCCCGCAGCCCGAGCGCGCGCGGTCGAGGACCGGCCCGGTCGGCGACTTCGGGGGAGCGGGTCGCCGACCGGGCCAGGTACCGGCTCACACCGAGTCCTAGGGGCCGGTGCCGGTCAGATACGCCGAGACGACCACGTTCGCCGTGTAGCTGCGGCTGGCCCGGTCGAAGGTGCCACCGCAGGTGATCAGGCGCAGTTCGGCACGGCCCGGCTCGCGGGGGCCGTAGGCACGGTGGGCGTCGAAGTCGTCCCGGGTGATGACCTGGACGTCGTCGACGGTGAACTCGGCGACGCGGCCGTCGTCACGGACCACCCGGACCGTCTCGCCGGGCTCGAGGGCGCTGATCTTGTAGAAGACGGCGGGCCGGGTCTCGGTGTCGACGTGGCCCACCATCAGGGCGGTCCCGGCGGCCCCGGGTTTCGCTCCGGCCGCGTACCAGCCGACGACCCCGGGCTGGTCGAAGGGCGGCGGTTCGATGGCGCCCCGCGCGTCTAGGCCGCGGGCCACCACCGGTGCCTGCACGCCCAGGTCCGGGATGTCCAGGCGCTGGGGCCGCGCCCCCTTCAGGGGCTTGGCGGCGGGCGGCAGGTCGGCGGATCCGGGCAGGCGGCCGATACCGGCCACGTCACCGGTGGTGGGCGCGGTCAGACCGTTCGGTACGTCGGTCACCTCGCGCCCCCACAGCCACAGCCCGAGCAGCAGTACCGCCCAGGCCACACCGGTCAGCAGCCGACCGGAGCCGGAACCGCGGTCCCGTCCGGGGGCGTCGCCCTGGTCGGCGAAACGTTCGGTGCGTCGGTCGGACATCGCCGGTCAGTCCGCCCTGCGGCTCCGGCGGGTGCTCCGCAGCACGACGGCCACCGCCGCGACCCCGGCGAGCACCAGCCCGGTCACCGCGTGCCCGGTGCCGGGGCCGGTGGCGCGGGGCTGCATGGCGGAGAGGTGGGTGGCGCTCCAGCCGCCGCCCGCGTCGACGGGGGCGGCGGGGGACGCCGCTGCCGTGGCCGAGGGGGCGGTGCCCGCTCCCTTCGCCGCTACGACCGTGATGCGGCCCTTCACCTCGAAGTCGACGCAGGTGATCTTCACGTCGTAGGCGCCGGGCTTGATCGAGGAGCGGACCCGGGTCTCGCCGGCGAGGCTGCCGCCGGACCCCGTCAACCGGGCGTCGGCGACGAACGCGGCCGAGGCGGCGGTCGCCGTCTTCCCCGCGCAGCCCTTCACCCGCAGGGCGAGGTCGGCGCCGGGGGCGGGGGTCGAAGGGGTGACCGAGACGCTGCCGCCGTCCGCCGCGTGCGCCACGGGGGTGAGGGCGGCGACGGCCAGGGCCGTGCCACAGAGAGTGAGTCTTACGGAACCCATCGTGAACCTCCAGATGTCTGGAGCCTCCCGCGGCGCGGCCGGGCCCGCATCCCGGGGTGCCCGCCCACTGCTCCGGATGGGGGACGGCCGACGCCCCGGAGCAGGGGAAACGGGGAGTCCGGGGCGGCCGGGCGGTGACCGGAGGGCGAGACGCCGAAGGACGCTCGTTGCCGTCTCGGAGCGGCTGCATAGCATGGTCGTCTCACACGTTCACCGCACGCAGGAGTCCCCACCCATGACAGAGCGCAAGCCCATCGAATCGTGGCTCACCGACATGGACGGGGTGCTGATGCACGAGGGCATCCCGGTGCCGGGCGCGGACGCCTTCATCAAGAAGCTGCGGGACTCGGGGCGGCCGTTCCTGGTGCTGACGAACAACTCGATCTACACCGCGCGCGACCTGCACGCCCGGCTGAACCGGATCGGCCTCGACGTGCCGGCGGAGAACATCTGGACCTCAGCCCTGGCCACCGCCACCTTCCTGGACAACCAGCACCCCGGCGGGACCGCGTACGTGATCGGGGAGGCGGGCCTGACCACGGCACTGCACGACACCGGGTACGTCCTCACCGATTCCGACCCCGACTTCGTGATCCTCGGGGAGACCCGGACGTACTCCTTCGAGGCGCTGACCAAGGCCATCCGGCTGATCAACGACGGGGCCCGTTTCATCGCCACCAACCCCGACAACACCGGGCCCTCCCCCGAGGGCGCGCTTCCGGCGACCGGGTCCGTGGCCGCGCTGATCACCAAGGCGACCGGCAAGGAGCCGTACTTCATCGGCAAGCCCAACCCGCTGATGATGCGGACCGCGCTGAACACCATCGGCGCCCACTCGGAGACCAGCGCGATGATCGGCGACCGGATGGACACGGACGTCCTGGCCGGTCTGGAGGCGGGCATGGAGACCTTCCTCGTGCTGACCGGGCTGACGGGCAAGGGCGACATCGACCGCTACCCGTACCGGCCGACGAAGGTCGTGGACTCCATCGCGGACCTGGTCGACCGCATCTGAGCGCCGTGCCCGCCGCGGCCGCGGTCACCGGCGTCTGCGGGTCAGCAGGATCGCGCCGCCGGTGACCAGGAGAGCCACGGTGGCGGCGAGGGCGATGCCGGTGACGGAGCCGAGGCCGGTGCGGGCGAGTTCGTCGGCGAAGGGGAGCCGGGCGTCGCCGGTCGCGGTGCCGGTCCCGGGGGTCTCGGCGGCGCCGGGTTCGCTCTCGACGCCGAAGCGGTAGTCGTTGGACTGGCCCACCCAGTCGCCGTCGTCGTCGTGGCGCTGGACGACGGCCGCGTTGACGGTGACGTCGTTGGGAGCGGTGTCGGCGGTGAGGGCCAGGCGGATCCGCACCGTGAGGGTCTTGCCGGGGGCGACGGTGAAGCCGGGGAAGCCGTCGTCGAAGGCGCCGACGAGTTCCTCGGCGTCGGTCTTCTCGAAGCGGACGGGGTGGGCGCGCTCGCCGTCGTAGAACTCCAGCTGGGGCTGGGCGGGTTGAAGGGCGCGGCGGTCGTCGACGAGGACGACGACGGGGTGGATGTCGCTCCAGGTGCGGGCGGTGGTGTTGGTGAGGTCCAGGTACCAGGTGCCGAAGCCCCCGCCGGCCACGTAGGTGTCGGGGCCGCCGTGGACCCGGGTCGTGATCGGGAAGTCGCCGCGGCCGGATCCGGGGTCCGCGGGTGCGGGAGGCGTGGGCAGGAGGAGGGCGGCTGCCGCCGCGAGACCGAGGTGGGCGGAAGTGGACAGTCGCATGAACACATGACCATGCCGGACGGGATCGCCGGTACGCGGCACCATTCCGGCGGGTGCCCCCGAACGGTCCCCGCAGACCGCCCGATCGGCCGACCGAGCCCGCCCTCAGGCGTCCGCCCGGCCGAAGAGCGGGGCCAGGACCAGCTGGGCCGCACCCTCGGCGATGTCCCCGGGCACGGTCCGCACGGGGACCGGCGGCTCGCCCGCGCGCCGGGCACGCTCGCCGAGGACGGCTCCGACTCCCCGTAGGAACACCTCGGGGGCGCTGGTGACGGTACGGCCGCCCAGCAGGACCAGGTCGATGTCGAGCAGGGCGACGAGGTTGCCGGCCGCGATGCCGAGGACGCGGGCCGCCTCGGCGAGGTCGCCGCGGGACACCGACGTGCGGCAGAGCGCCTCGACGCAGCCGCGGTCGCCGCAGTCGCAGGGCGGGCCGTCGAGCTGGACGACCTGGTGCCCGAACTCCCCGGCCGCGGTCCTCGCGCCCCGCCGCACGACTCCGTCGATCACGAGTCCTGCGCCGAGGCCGGTACCGAGATGCAGATACGCGAACGAGCCGCGCTCCCCGGCGACGGCGAGGCCCAGCGCGGCGGCGTTGGTGTCCTTGTCCACGGCGACCGGCACCCCGAGCCGTTCCCCGAGCGCGTCCCGCAGCGGAAACCCGTCCCACTCGGCGAATCCGGTGACCCGATGAAGCACGCCTCGGGTGTGGTCCAGGGGCCCGGGGAGGGCTACGCCGACGCCGAGGAGAGGGGGTGGGGGGTGAGGGGTGGCCGAGGTGGGGGGCGATGTGGCCTCGGGGGGTGGAGCGGGGGCGGCGGGCGGTGCGGCTTCGGAGGGTGGAGCGGCTTGGGCGGGTGGCTCCACCAGCGCCTCCACCTCCCCCGCGACCGCCGCGACGACCGCCTCCGCGCCCGCGCCGAGGTCCAGGTCGGTGCACCGCTCCCCCACCACCGTGCCCGCGAGGTTCACCAGCACCAGGCGCAGGGCGTCGCGGTCCAGGTGGACGCCCACCGCGTGGCCCGCCTCCGGCACCAGGCGCAGTACGGTCCGAGGCTTGCCGCCCGTCGAGGCTCGGCGTCCGGCCTCGGCCGCGAGGCCCGCGTCCCGCAGCCGCGCGGTGATCTTGCTGACGGCCTGGGGGGTCAGCCCTGTGCGTTCGGCGAGCTCCAGGCGGCTGATCCCCTCCACGCCCGCCCGCCGCAGCAGGTCCAGCACAAGCGCGGTGTTGTGGCTGCGCAGAGCCGGCAGATTGACACCCGCATCCGCCGCCGCCCGGACTTCGCCCACCTTCCGCGCCCCCTCGCCGGCGACCCGCACCCGACCACCCGTCCGCCCTCCGCTCATCCCGTTCACGTCGCCCATTCTCCCCCGCGCTTGCACTTTGGCAACAGCGTTGCGAAAGTGGAGGGCATGACTGCTGCTGACCTCCGTGTGGGCCTCGTCGGCTACGGCCTCGCGGGTTCCGTCTTCCATGCCCCGCTGATCGCCGCCACCGAGGGCCTCGTTCTCGACACGGTGGTCACCTCGAACCCCGAGCGGCAGGAACAGGCCCGCGCCGAGCACCCGGACGTCCGTACCGTCGCCGACGCCGACGAGCTCTTCGCCCGCGCCGCCGACCTGGACCTGATCGTCATCGCGTCGCCCAACAGGACGCACGTCCCGCTCGCCACCACCGCCCTGAAGGCCGGCCTGCCCGTCGTGGTCGACAAGCCGATCTCCGGCACGGCGGCCGAGGCCCGCGAGCTCGCCGCCCTCGCCGAGGAGCGCGGTCTGCTGCTCTCCGTCTTCCAGAACCGCCGCTGGGACAACGACTTCCTGACCCTGCGCAAGCTGCTCGACGAGGGCGAACTCGGCGACGCATGGCGCTTCGAGTCCCGTTTCGAGCGCTGGCGGCCGCAGCCCAAGGGCGGCTGGCGGGAGTCCGGCGACCCCGCAGAGATCGGAGGTCTGCTCTACGATCTCGGCAGCCATGTCGTCGACCAGGCGCTCACCCTCTTCGGCCCCGCCGCCACCGTCTACGCCGAGACGGACATCCGCCGCCCGGGCGCCTCGATCGACGACGACACGTTCCTCGCGATCACCCACGCGAGCGGAGTCCGCAGCCACCTCTACGTCTCCGCCACCACCGCCCAACTCGGCCCCCGTTTCCGGGTGCTGGGCTCGAAGGCGGGCTATGTGAAGTACGGCCTCGACCCGCAGGAGGCGGCGCTCAGGGAGGGCGAGCGGCCCGGGACGTCGGCCGAGTGGGGCCGCGAGCCCGAGTCGCTGTGGGGCCGGCTCGGTGCCGGTGAGTCCCCCGTGACCGGCGGCGGCAGCCCCGTCCCCACCCTGCCCGGCGACTACCCGGCTTACTATGCGGCCGTGGCCAGGGCCCTTTCCGAGGGCGGCACCAACCCGGTGACCGCGCTGGAGGCGGCCGCCGCCCTCGACGTACTGGAGGCGGCGCGCCGTTCGGCCCGCGACGGAGTGGCGGTGGAGCTGTGACCCACAACACCGAGCTGACCCCGAAGTTCCACCCGGAACTCACCCCGCCCCTGGAGGAGCTGGAGGCGCAGGAACGGCGCCTGGTCTTCCGGCAGTTCACCCACGAGGACGCGTGGGCGCTGGGCTCGCTCCTGGTCGACATGGCCCGGGAGCGGCAGGCGCCGGTGGCCATCGACATCCACCGCGGCGGCCAGCAGCTCTTCCACGCGGCCCTGCCGGGCTCCACCCCGGACAACGACGCCTGGATCGACCGCAAGCGCCGGGTCGTGGAGCGCTACGGCTCCGCCTCCTACCTGGTCGGCGCCCGCTTCCGCGCCAAGGGCAGCACCTTCGAGGAGTCCTCGCGCCTGGACCCCGACGCATACGCGGCCCACGGCGGCTCCTTCCCCATCACGGTCGAGGGCGTGGGCGTCGTCGGCACGGTCACGGTGTCGGGGCTGCCCCAGCTCCAGGACCACCGTTTCGTCGTGGAGGCGCTGGAGGAGTTCCTGGGCAAGGACCGCTAGCGGAGCGGTTGCCCAGGAGTTCCTGGGCAAGGACCGCTAGCGGAGCGGTTGCCCGAGCGGTCCGCCGAGCGGTTGCCCGAGCGGTCGGCCGAGCGGTCGGCCGAGCGGGGATTATCGCCGGGCTCTCCCACGTTGGCACCTGCCATGAAGGAGACCATCGGAACGTACGGCATCTGGAACGGCGGCGGTCTGCGCGGGGAGGACCCGGCCCTGCGCGGTGAACGCGCGGAGGCCGCCGCCGAGTTGGAGGAACTCGGCTTCGGCGCGATCTGGCTCGGCGGCAGCAGCTCCGCCGCCAACGCCGCCCCGCTCCTCGAGGCGACCTCCCGGCTGGTCGTCGGCACCAGCGTCCAGAGCATCTGGGACCACGAACCCAAGGCCGCCGCCGCGAGCTTCACCGAACTGAACACCGCCCACCCCGGCCGCTTCACCCTGGGTCTGGGCGTCAGCCACGCCAAGCTGGCGGAGCAGTACCGCCGTCCGTACTCGGCGCTGGTCGCCTACCTGGACGCCCTGGACGCGGCGGGGGTCCCGGCCGGGGCCCGGGTCCTGGCCGCCCTGGGCCCCAGGACCATCGAGCTCGCCCGGGACCGTTCGGCCGGCTCCATCCCGTACCTGGTCACCGCGGAGCAGACGGCGAAGTCCCGTGAACTCCTCGGCGAGCAGCCCCTGTTGGCCCCGGAGCTGAAGGTGGTGCTGGAGAGCGACCCGACGCGCGCCCGCGCCCTGGCCCGCGGCTCCCTGGCCGTCTACCTCGGCCTGCCCAACTACACCAACAACTTCCTCCGCAACGGCTTCACGGAGGACGACCTGAAGGACGGCGGCAGCGACCGTCTGGTCGACGCGGTCTACGCCTGGGGCTCCGAGGGCGGGATCCGCGCCCGCATCGACGAGTACCTCGCGGCGGGCGCGGACCATGTGGCCCTCCAGGTGGTGGACGGAGGACCGCGCTACAGCCTTCCGCGGGAGGCCTGGCGCAGGCTCGCATCCTTGCTGGCCTGAGGTTTTGAGGGGCGCGGGGCTGTATCCATATGCGGCTCCGCCGCGTGGGCGCGACAAGCCACGACGGAGCCGCACCCGCCCGGCAGCCGCAGCCCTCGCCCCTCAGGCGTCTTTGAACTCCTGCCGCTGACGCCCGAGTCCGGAGATCTCCAGCTCCACGACGTCCCCCGCCCGCAGGTACGGCTTGGGCTCGGGCTCTCCCAGCGCGACGCCCGCCGGCGTACCGGTGTTGATGACGTCACCGGGGTACAGGGTCATGAACTGGCTGACGTATCGCACCACTTCACCCACGGGGAAGATCTGGTTCGCTGTCGTGCCGTTCTGCTTCAGCTCGCCGTTGACCCACAGCTTCAGGGCGAGGTCCTGGGGATCGCCCACCTCGTCGGCCGTCACCAGCCACGGGCCCAGGGGGTTGAACGTCTCGCAGTTCTTCCCCTTGTCCCAGGTCCCGCCGCGCTCGATCTGGAACTCCCGCTCGGACACGTCGTGGGAGACGGCGTACCCGGCGACATGGGTGAGCGCCTCCTCCGCGGAGTCCAGGTAGCGGGCCGTACGCCCGATGACGACCGCCAGCTCGACCTCCCAGTCGGTCTTCTCCGACTTCCGGGGCACCAGGACGGTGTCGTACGGCCCGACCACCGTGTCGGCGGCCTTGAAGAAGATCACCGGCTCGGCGGGCGGCTCGGCGCCGGTCTCACGGGCGTGGTCGTGGTAGTTGAGCCCGATGCAGACGATTTTGCCGATGCGCGCGAGCGGCGGCCCGACCCGCAGCCCGGTCGCGTCGAGCTCCGGGAGTTCCCCGGACCCGGCGGCCGCGCGGACCCGGCCGAGTGCCACGTCGTCGGCGAGCAGCGTCCCGTCGATGTCCTCCACGACACCGGACAGGTCCCGCAGGACCCCGTGGGCGTCGAGCAGCGCGGGCGTCTCCGTTCCCGCCGTTCCGACTCGCAGCAGCTTCATGATGACTTTCTCCCTCGATCGCGGGGCGTCCTCCGACGGGTGCAGCCATCGGATGACTGGTCGATCGTCCAAGGTCGCCGTCCAGTCCGCAATACCCGGTTCACGGACTGGACTGGGCACGGACTGGACTGGACCGGGCGCGGGCTGGACCGGGCGCGGGCTGGACCGACTGAGATCCACCGGACCGCTCAGCGGTAGAGCACCGCCCGCTCCACCGCCGCCCACGTCGAGCTGGTCACCACGTACAGCGCGGCCGCGAGCGGCACCACCGCCACGGTGAAGAGGGTGAAGAAGGACATGTACGGCATGAGCCGGCTCACCGCGGCGGTGCCGGGCACCGGCTGCCCGTCGGTCACCGGCACGACCGGGTTCGCGGCCATCATCCGCTTGGTGCGGCGGTAGTTGAAGGTCGCCACCAGGATCACGAACACGAACAGGCAGACGTAGACGAGTCCCGCTCCCCCGAACACCCCGCCGTCCCCGAGCGCGTCGGCCCAGCGCCCGCCGAGCGGCGCGGCGAAGAGTTCGTGGCTCAGCAGCGCGTTGGTGCGGCCGCCGATCGTGGTGTTGGAGAAGAGGTGGTACAGCAGGAAGAAGGCCGGCATCTGGAAGAGGCCGGGCAGACAGCCGGAGAGCGGTGAGACCTTCTCCTCGGCGTGCAGTTCCATGACGGCCTTCTGGAGCTTGTCGGGGCTGTCCTTGTGCTTCCTGCGCAGCTCGGCGATCTTCGGCTGGAGCCTGGTGCGGGCCTTCTGACCGCGGGCGGCGGCGCGGGACAGGGGGTGCACGAGCAGTCGTACGAAAGCGGTGAACAGGACGATCGCGGCGGCGGCCGCGGTGGCGCCGAAGAGGGGGTGGAGCAGGTCGGCCAGGTGCTGGACCAGGTCGGCGAAGACAGACATGGGTGAGCCCTCCGGGGGTCTCGTCGTGCCGGAAGCGGTGAAGGCGGCATGACGACCCGCGCGGGGTGCACTGCTGTGGAGATGAAGCCCTACGCGGTGGTCGTCCGGAGGGCGCGACCGGGGGCTCGGGGACGGGGGCGGCCCTTGGCGTCGGGGTCGCGCTGCGGGAGGAAGGCCGTGCGGCGGTCCCGGTCGCGGATGGCCGTACGGACGCGGGTGGGCGGCACGGCGGGGGCGCAGCGCGAGGCGAGCAGCGAGCAGGCGGCGAAGGCGGAGCCGGCCGCGGCGGTCGCGGCGAGCGCGACGGCGGCGGAGAGGCTGCCGGTGTCGAGCAGGACGAGGTCGAGGACGAGGAGCAGCAGCACGGCGACGGGACGCGCTGCGGTCCAGGTGCGGTTCACGGCGACTCCCCCCTCTCCCGGCACGCCCACGAGCCTCTTCCGTGCCGCCTCGGTCGACGGCGGCACGCACCCTCCCTCGGTTATACCTGATCGACCACGAGCGGCTCCAAGAGCCTCTTGGGCTTGCGCAGGGCCCGGCTGACCGGGTTCACGGGGTCGGGGTCGAGGCCGGGGCCCGGAAGCATGAGGACGTCCTCGACCGGTACGGCGGTCCCGCAGGCCGGGCATTCGCCGTACGAGCCGAGTTCGGTGCCGCAGTCGGCGTGCTGGAAGACGAGGAGGGCGCTGTCGCCGTGGTGCTCGCGGCCCCAGCGGCTGAGGGCACGCAGGGTCGGCCACAGCGCGGTGCCGCGGTCAGTGGGGACGTACTCGTCGCGCGGCGGCGAGTCCTGGTACCGGCGCTTCTCGAGGATGCCCTCCTCGGTGAGCATCTGGAGGCGGGCGGCCAGGACCGCACGCGGGATGCCGAGGTGGACCAGGAAGTCGTTGTAGCGGCGGACGCCGTAGAGGGCGTCGCGGACGACGAGCAGGGTCCAGCGTTCGCCGACGATCTCCAGCGCGCGGGCGATCGAGCATTGCTGCGTCACGTAGTCCTTGCCCAGTGCCATGACGCCCACTGTAACCATTCGCCCCGAGTGGGTTCAATGAACGAACCTGCTCTGCTACGGTCATCCGCATGCCAAGGTTCAATGAACGAACTCGCACCGCGGTGAAGCAGTCCGCGGTGAAGCAGCAGGAGCCGCCCGCCCCGGCCCCGGAGTCCTGGTCCCGCCCCCGTGCCACCCTCGCGCTGACCAGCGCCGCGACCGCCGTGGCCCTGATGACGTACACCGCGCCGATGGTCACGCTCCCCGACGTCGCCGCCGATCTGCACACCCCGCTGTCCGCCCAGGCCTGGCTCCTCAACGGCACTCCGCTCGGCCTGGCCGCCCTCCTCCTGGTCGCCGGCTCCCTCGCCGACGACTACGGCCGCCGCCGGATCTTCGTCGCGGGCACCCTGGCACTCGGCCTGACCACGGCCCTCGGCGCACTGACCTCCTCCACCTGGCTGTTCACCCTGGCCCGGATCGCCCAGGGCGCGGCCAGCGCGGCACTCCTCGCGAGCAGCCTGGGACTGATCGTGCACGCGTTCCCCTCACCGAGGGGCCGGCTGCACGCGACCGGCGTCTGGGGCGCGTTCGTGAGCGGGGGCATCGCGGTCGGCCCGCTGCTGAGCGGCGCGATGCCGAGCTGGAGAGTGTCGTACGGCGTTCTCGGCGCCGCCGCCGTGGTCGTGGCCGCCCTGTCCGGCCGCCTGCTGTCGGAGTCCCGGGCCCCGCGCGGCGGACGCCCCGACCTCCTCGGAGCCGTGACCTTCGGGCTCGCCCTGGTCGCCCTGGTCGCGGCGCTCACGCTGGGCCGGGACGGCTGGCTCCGGGCGCCGGTGGCCCTGCTGTTGCTCGCCTTCGTCCTCCTGCTGGGCCTGTTCGCCGTGGTCGAGCGGCGGTCGGCGACCCCGATGATCGACCTGGGCCTGCTCCGCCACCGGCTTTTCCTCGCCTCGTCCTCGTCCGGCCTGTTCACCGGTCTCGCGGTCATCGGCCTGTTCAGCTTCCTCCCGGCCCTCCTCCAGCAGACCGTGGGCCTGTCCGCGATGGACACCGCCTGGCTCTTCCTCCTGTGGTCCGGCCTGTCCTTCGCGGTGGCGCTCCAGGTCAGGCGTCTGGCGGGCCGGGTGCCGCCGCGGTGGCAGCTCGCCCTCGGCTTCCTGCTGCACGCGGCCGGCGTTCTGACCATGCTGGGCTCGCTCGACGCGGGCTCCTGGGTGCGGCTGCTGCCCGGTCTGGTGATCGCCGGAGTCGGCAGCGGCCTGCTGAACGCGGCGCTCCCGCTGCTCGCGGTGGAGTCCGTTCCGGCGGCCCGGGCGGCGATGGGCTCGGGGGCCCAGCAGACGTTCCGGTACATCGGCTCCTGCGCCGGAGTCGCCCTGACGATCGCGATCGCCACGTCGTCGGGGAGCGGCCTGGCCCACGGCGCGGACCTCGCCATGGCCGTCTCGGCGGGGCTGGCGCTGGTGGCGGCGGCGAGTGTGGTGGCGCTGCGGGAGCGGTGACCTCGCCGACGGGGAGGCGACGACGACGGGCGACCATGTCAACGCGGCTGGGTCGGTGGTCTCGTCAAAGGGGCCGCGTCGGCGAGCGGTGATCACGTCAACGCGGCTGCGTGGAGACCAAGGTGCCCCACACCACAAGCCGGTACCGGGACGTGTACTCAGGGGTGCACGTGGTGAGGGTGATGAACCGACCGGGCGCGGTGTAGCCGTAGGAGGGATGGACCGTCGAGCGCGGCACCGGCCGGATCACCCCCGAGTCGCGGGCCGAGGTCTGGCGCAGGGTCCTGTCCACGGCGTACGTGTAGACCGCGCTCCGGGTCTCGACCTGGACGGTGTCCCCGGGCCCCAGGCGGTTGACGTACCGGAAGGGCTCGCCGTGGGTGTTGCGGTGTCCGGCGAGCGCGAAGTTGCCGACCTGGCCCGGCTGTCCGGTGCCGGGGTAGTGACCGACGTAGCCCTTGTTGAGCACGCTCTGCTTGCCGACGCCCTCGGCCACGGGGACGCGGAGGTTGAGGCGGGGGATGGTGAGGATGGCGTGGGCCTGCGTCCAACTCGGCTGCGAGCGCCTGGAGTTGCCGGAGTGGCCGCCCGACCCCGCCGCGGTGGACCCGCCCTCGCCGCCGGTGCCGGTGCTGCCGTCACCCGAGGCATCGCCCTCGCCCGTCACCGGATCGCGGGCCGAGCCGAGGCCGTCGCCCCCCTGCCCCCACTGCCGCTCCAGCGCCTCGACCTTCCGCCGGGCGCCCTCCCGGGCCTCGCGGTTGGTCCACCACAGCTGATGGACGACGAGCAGCATGAGGACGACCCCGACGGTCACCAGGACCTCGCCGCCGGTCCACAGCACGCGGCGGCGCCGGGCGCGTCGGCGGCGGGTTCCGTGGTGCACGATGCGGGACCGCATGCGGCCGCACGATAGGGGCAGCACCTCCAAGTCGCCAGAGGCAGGCGGACTGTTGCCAGAGGCCGGCGGGCGTACAAGCCCCCGGACACCGCGCGTCCGAGATGCCGCACTTCTTCCACTGGTTTTAGAAAGGGATGTCAGAACTCTCGACAACCCCACCGGCCACACCCGATGCTTCGACGTGGCAAGAACGGGACGGGCTACGACGCCGGTGGGACGCCGCGTCGCCCCTCGGAGTTCGGAGTAGCAATGATCCGACGCAGAACGCTGCTGACAGCCGCAGGAGGCACCCTCCTCGGCAGCGCACTGGCCACCGGCACCGCCCGCGCGGACGCCACGATCGCGGTCAGCCCGGGGACGTCGTACGGCACCTGGGAGGGCTGGGGCACCTCCCTGGCCTGGTGGGCCAATGTGTTCGGCGCGCGGGACGACTTCGCCGACCTCTTCTTCACCACCAAGTCCACGACCTACAACGGCACTTCGCTGCCCGGACTCGGCCTCAACATCGCCCGCTACAACCTGGGCGCGTGCAGCTGGAACACGGTCGGCGGCGAGTCGATGGTCGCGTCGGCGAACATCCCCGGCTTCAAGCAGATCGAGGGCTACTGGCAGGACTGGAACAACGAGGACCCGACCTCCTCGGCCTGGAAGTGGACGGCGGACGCCAATCAGCGGGCGATGCTGGTCAAGGCCACCTCGCGCGGGGCCACTTCGGAGCTGTTCGCCAACTCCCCCATGTGGTGGATGTGTCTGAACCACAACCCCTCCGGCGCCTCCGGCGGTGGCAACAACCTCCAGTCCTGGAACTACCGCCAGCACGCCTCCCACCTCGCCGCGGTGGCCCTCTACGCCAAGAACAACTGGGGCGTGAACTTCTCGACGGTCGACGCCTTCAACGAGCCCTCCTCGTCCTGGTGGACGGCGACCGGCACGCAGGAGGGCTGCCACATGGACGCGTCGGTCCAGTCGGCCGTACTGCCGTACCTGCGCAGCGAGTTGAACAACCGCGGCCTGACCGGAGTGAGGATCTCGGCCTCGGACGAGACGAGTTACGACCTCGCCCGCACCACCTGGAACTCCTTCAGCTCGACCACGAAGGGATACGTCAACCAGGTCAACGTGCACGGCTACCAGGGCTCGGACGGCCGTAGGGACCTGCTCTACACGGACGTCGTCACCACGGCCGGCAAGAAGCTGTGGAACTCCGAGACCGGCGACGGCGACGGCACCGGTTACACCACCGCC
The DNA here is from genome assembly GCF_000719505.1 of Streptomyces sp. NRRL B-3229. NCBI lineage: Bacteria > Bacillati > Actinomycetota > Actinomycetes > Kitasatosporales > Streptomycetaceae > Streptomyces > Streptomyces sp. NRRL B-3229. The sequence goes on from NZ_JOGP01000012.1 coordinate 54,921, forward strand.
TTCAACCTCCTCTACGACTTCCGCTGGCTGCACCCCACAGCCTGGGTCTACTGGCAGGTCATGGACCCGACGGCGGGCTGGGGCGTGATCAAGTACGACGCGGGCACCCTCCAGGCCGGCGCGATCGAGACGAAGTACTACGTGCTGGCCCAGTTCAGCCGGCACATCCGCCCCGGGATGAAGATCCTCGACACGGGGGTGAGCAACGCGGTCGCGGCCTACGACTCCACGGCGAAGCGCCTGGTCATCGTGGCCCTGAACACCTCGACCTCGGCCCAGACCCTGACCTTCGACCTGTCCCGCTTCACCACGGTGACGGGCGGCTCGGGCGGCCTGGTCCCGCGCTGGAACACGGTGACGACGGGCGGCGACAAGTACGCCGCGTACTCCAACACGTTCCTGAGCGGGAAGTCGGTGGCGGTGCCGTTCGCGGCGAAGGCGGTGCAGACCTTGCAGATCGACGGTGTGACGATCTGAGCCCGGCGTGGTGGGGGCCGGAGTCCTCGGTGTGAGTCCGGCATGGTGCGGGCCGGGGGCCTCCGGGTCACCCGGCCCCTGGCCTGCACCTCTCTCTTCTTTGTCACTGATCGGCAGTACGGTGTCACCCATGCGCCCCGACACGCCTGCCGAGAACGTCGACCACAACGCCGAAGCGGCACGCCTGGAGCGGACCGCCGACCGGTACCCCGAGGACGCCGAGGCCCTGCTCGTGCAGGCCGCGGCCCACCTGGAACTGGCCGGCGACCGCCCCGCCGCGTCCTCCCTCTACGACCGCCTGCTGGCCGCGCAGGACGGCTTGGAGAACCCGTTCCTCGTCCGCGCCCTGAAGGCCGCGAACCTCTGGGAGTACGGCCATGAGGCCGAGGCCCGCGCGATCATCGAGGGCGTCCGCGCGGCGGCTCCCCGGGACCCGGCGCCCTGGGTGATCGTGGCGGAGGCCCTGGAGTCCCACGACGAGCTGGAGCAGGCGCAGGAGACGTTCACGGAGGGCGCGAGGGTCCTTCTGACGGACGTCGCGGAACCGCCGTACTCCACGCATCCCCTGCTGTTCGGCCGCCACCGGGTCCGCCGCATGCTGGGCCTGGCCCACGACGAGTGGGACACCCTGGCGGACACCCTCCACACCTCCCCGGTCTCCCTGGACGAACTCCACGACCCGAAGCGCGTGTGGTCCCTCGGCTCGGACAACCCGGCGGAACTGGAGGCGGAGATCAGCCGCCTGCGCGCCGAACTCGGCACGTTCCGGGAGGCGTTGTCCCGCCCGTTCCCGGTGGCGGTGCTGCACTGGCCGGCATCCGAACTCTCGGAGCTCCTGGCGGCGTACCCCTCGCTGGAGTCGGAGTACCCCTCCCACGAGGAGCACCTGGCGACCATAGAGGAGTCCCTGCGCGAGCTGTCCTCCTCCGGCACCCCGAACCTCGGCATCGTCTCCGGCACGGTCCCCTCCTACGAGGCCTTCGCCGCCTCGGAGGGCATGTCCCCGGCAGAGACCTCACTCCTCCCCCAGTACGCGACGACGCTGGCGGCGCGAGGCCGCGCGGTGGAGTGGCCGCCGCAGCGGGGGACGGCGTGCTGGTGCGGGTCGGGGCGGGTTTACGGGGAGTGTCACGGGGAGTAGGTCGCCGCGGGGGGCGGGCTCTGGAAGCCGTAGGTCGACACTGACCGATGAGTTCGCCCGCCCCTTGAGGTCTTCCCTGTGACACACCTGCCCGGTGTCGCGTCACGGAGAAGAGATGGGGCCCAGGATGAAGAACCCGATCAGGCTGTACATGTCGATGTCGCTCGACGGCTACATCGCGGGCCCGGACGACCGACCGGGCCAGGAACTCGGACGCGACGGTGGACGACTGTTCAACTGGCTGGACGACCGGGAATCCGACGGCCCGAGCGGCCAGGTCTACCGCGAGGCGTTGGCGACCGGCGCGCTGATCTCGGGTCGCCGGACCTTCGAACTCGCCCGGCGCTGGCAGGGCGACCACCACGACGGCGTGCCGATCCTCGTCCTCACCCACCAGGTGGACGAGGGGGACGTGCCACCGGGCCACGCCCGCTTCGTCACGGACGTGGACGACTGCGCCCACCAGGCCCGCACGGCAGCCGGGAACAGGCCGGTCATGGTCCACGGCGCATCCGCGGCCCAGGCACTCCTGCGCGCAGGCCACCTGGACGAGATGGAGATCCACCTGATTCCGGTCCTGCTCGGGGAGGGCCGCCGACTCTTCGACCATCTGGGCGGCAAGCACATCGAACTCGACCTGGTCCGGCGCCTCGACGACCGGGACGTCACGCACCTTCGCTACCGGGTGCGCCGGGCGGAGGAGGCCGCGTGAAAACGCTCTTCGTCTCGTACCGAGTCACGGACCTGGACCGCTCGCTGGCCTTCTACACCGCCTTGGGCTACGTGGAGCTGGGCCGGGTGGAAGCCGGCGAGGCAGGCCACCTCGCGATCCTCAGCTTCCCCGACGAACCGTCCGCATCCCTGGAACTGGTCCACCGCCCCACCGAGGGCCCGGTCGAGGTGGGCACTGGCTTCGACCACTTGGCGATCCAGGTCGACGCCCTGCCCGACACGCTGACGCGGCTGACCGAGGCCGGCCTGGCCCCGGGGCCGATCCAATACCCGGGCGGCCCCGACGGCCCCACAACATCCTGGCTCACGGACCCGGACGGCTACCGAATCGAACTGGTGGAGTGGCCACCGGGCCACGCGGCCGGCATCACGGCGGCGGACTTCGCCTGACGAGCCAGCCGTCGCCACCACCGACCGCCCTGCCCCACCACCGAAACTCCCGGCCGTACACCCGCACCCCCTCCAACGGAGAGCCGCCGACCCACCGCACAGCCGGACAACGACTGCACCCCCTACCCCAGGCCCACACCTCAACGCACCCTCAATCCTCACCACCTGGGCCCCCTCCCCTGGCCGCCCGCTCGCTTCTCCCCCGTGCCGGAGCGGACTGGGTCAAGGGTCGGCCACAGGCCGATCGCCGAAGGCGACGCGACCGCAGGAAGCGCCCTTGACGCAGTCCGCGGAGGCACGACACTGCAAGGAAGCGGGCGGCCCACGTCAGCCAGCCATGAAGCGGAACCACTAGCATCGTTCACCTGTTCATGGCCTTAGATGTACGGGGGAGTGTGCGTGGGCGTAGTCCTGCCTGGCGAACTGGTTTGGGTTATCGACCTGATAGGCATCGAGTGGTCCGACCTCGACGAGGAAGACGCTTTGTGATACCGAAAGAGGCCGGTTCATGGCGACGTCGGCATGTGAGCCAACGCTGCGTGATGCGCGGGCGTTCAAACGGCCCGCTGATCCCGCACACAGCCGTCGGCCGAACGGCGAACGCTGTCATGAAGCGGGAGAAACCCGCGGGGGCTGGTGCGGTCGGTTCCGCGACTTTAGCCAGCCACCAAGCCTCGAAGATCAGGGACCCAATGCCGTGCTTGGCCATGATCACTCACGCCAAAGCAGCTCGCGGCCAAAGTCGCTGCGCCGACCTCCGAGTGACGGTTCGATGTAGTTGAATCGACGCAAGACACACCGGGTATCGACCATCTCGCACTCCGCGGGCCCTCGCCAGAGGAGGGGCCCCTGCCGCGCCCCTACGGACCGGGGCAGGACAAGAGAAAAGGAACAAAAATCATGCCAAGCAAGCCCGAAGTTAAGATCGACGACGCTGAATTCGAGGAGGAGGCGGAAACTCAGGTAACTGAGTACGATATCGTATCCGCCCCAAACGACTTCAACACGCTGACAATTAACAGCTTCATTGAGCAGGGAGCTATTCAGACGCCCGGATTTCAGCGCAACTATGTCTGGGACATCAAGAGGGCGTCCAAGCTGATCGAGTCCCTTATCTTGGGGTTGCCAGTTCCTCAGGTCTTCCTTTATGAGGAAAATCGGAATCGTTTCCTGATCATCGATGGCCAGCAGCGGCTGCTTACAGTTTTCTTCTTCATGAAGGGGCGGTTCCCCCGGAAAGAGAAGCGCGGCGAATTGCGACAAATCATGAACTCGTCGACGGGACTATCCTCTGATGTGCTCGCGAACGATGAGTACTTCACCCCATTCAGGCTTCAACTGGCCAAGCTGCCAAACGGTGACGCGAACAGGTTTTCGCGCCTCACTTACGCCAACCTTGGCGATCACCAGACGCAATTTAATTTGCGCCCAATTCGCAATGTCATCGTAAAGCAGGTCAGCCCCCAGAACGACGATTCCTCGGTTTTCGAAATGTTCAATCGACTTAACACTGGTGGCGTGAACCTCAACACTCAGGAGATTCGCGCATGCCTATATCACTCAGATTTTTTCGAAAACCTTTTCGTTCTCAATGAAAACCCCAAGTGGCGCGACCTGCTCGACACTCCTGATACCGACTTCCGTATGCGCGACATTGAGATGATTCTCCGTACCCTTTCCCTTTGCGAGGGGACGAGTAATTATGGAGGATCGATGACAAGTTTCATCAACTCCTTCTGTAAGGCCTCGCAGAGCAAGACCGACACCGAGATTCAGAAGGTGACTGATGAGTGGAACTGGTTTCTCGAACTGACAGAATCTTGGGATGAATGGACGTTTTGGCCCTCAGGGTCTAAATTCAGCATCCTCCTGTTCGAGGCTGTGTACAGTGCCGCGCAGAGGCTCCGAGCTGAAGGCTACGACCTAAGCGCCATCGAAGACGCAAAAATCACCGAATACGGCAAAAGCGATGAATTCGCGGCTTGGTCTCAAGAAGGGTCCACCAAGACAGCGAAAGTCAAGGGCCGATTGGACGAAACTTACAAGCTGCTCAAGAGCCTTGCTGTCATAGCGTCATGAGCACCGCTAACCGGCCTGTGGAGTTGCTGTACCAGGATCAGAAGCAAATGCTCGACGAGCTACAGCTCCGCGAGCCATCGTTTCATGCCACGCTACAGACGATGCTGCCCAAGATGTTGATGCTAGCCGCTGCGAGCGAGTTCGAGCACTTCGTTTGCTCACACATCCGCGATTATGTCGCCGAATCGTCATCCGGAGACCGGATTTCTTTCCTCGTGGAACGGAAGGCCATCAACCGTCAATACCATACATACTTTGACTGGCCGAAACAAAAAGCTGGAACATTTTGGGCTCTATTCGGTCCAGAATTCAAGAAAGCGGTAGAGTCAAAAATCTCCGAGGAGGAAGACCTCTCTGGCGGACTCAAAGCTTTCCTGGAAGTCGGCTCCGTTCGAAATAACCTAGTGCATAATAATTATGCCGACGTGACGATCAGCTATACGCTTGCTGAGGTGCACAAGCTGTACACGACGGGATGCAAATTCGTGGACGCTTTGCCATCTCTCCTCAGGATCGAGGTAGAGACAGTCCAGTCAGATTCATAAGAACCCGAAGTGGCGCTATTCTGAAGCGGTGGGCCGCTCAGTAAGATCCTCAACGCTCAGAATCGTGACAAGCCAGGATTCCTAGCCGGCGACCCGCCCACATTTCTCAGACATGCTCAGGCCCTGTGTCTTGTGACCGACGGGTCGGCCTTGGAGGGCGGGTCATAGAGCATGCTTGCTGAGACATTGATAGAGGAGCACGAGCAACCACAGCAGCCCGGCGCCGCCGCGAGGCGACGCTCGGGCCCTGCGCCTGCATAAGCGTCTCCCACGGCACGAAAACGGTCCACCGACTCCGTCAGCAGACCGTCCATGATTTCGAGGCTAGATAGCAAGATCAAGTGGCAAGTCGCTGATATCCCGGAGCCGCTTACCGTCGATCAAAGTATGAAGCATGTTGATTGCCTCGTCGTTCGATGTGCCATCAACTGCCTTGACGAGTTCCGGCAGAGCGAAGTGGTAGACAGTGTCGATGTCGCCTGTGCCGAGGGCAAGAGACGCCAACCGAGACGGCGACGGCTCACCAGTGACGACTGCAATGTGCGGAGTGCGCCCCTTGCGGTTCCGGATGACGTTGAGTGCCTCGGAGCGCGCGTTCTGGGCACGGTCACTGCGGAGCGTCCACTTGCACGAAACTATGGCGTGAACGATGGGCTGCTCCTGATTGACCGTCCTGATTACGGCATGCCGTCCAGCATCAGAATCTACAAGATTTCGATCACGATTGATGGCCTCATCCGGCTCCGGCTTCCGGAGTACAAGAATATCCGGACTGATCTCGTAAGAATTCCCAAGTACCGATGCGAGATTTCGATCACTTTCGATAGCTTCAGCAAGGCTGGCCAAGTGAGTGTAAGGCTCATACTTGGAAATCTGATACTCGCTGCGTGACCCGCCAACATTCTCGATTGACCAATTTCCCGGACGGATTGTGGAGAAGAGGGGGAAGATTTCCTTCAGGAACGCTTCGACAGATTCTTCGAACTGCTTCCCGGCGCTTTGTCCTTTGAGCTTCTCAGAGATAACCCGAGCCGACAGATCCTTCGCAATGCTGAACGCAATACTCAGGCTAGTCTTTTGACTACTGTCAGCATTCGAAGCAACATCAGTAGGTGAGAGTGAAAGGGTATTTCTTTCAATAAGATCCAGGTGAAACTTGTTCCTGGCTTCGGTAAGCGCCGCCGTCATTCAGAAAACCCCTGTCTGAAAATTGTCGAACTGGACTGCGCGCCAGTGAATGCCCTGTCCTCACCCAGGGATTCCCCGGCTACCCGTTCGTTCACCGTGCAACCGGGCGTTGCCATAGGGTGCTCCTGACGCGCCGATGAGGCACCCGCACACCGCGAGTCCGAGCTTACTGATCTACACGGAGGAGAGCGTGCATGTCTGACAACTGGACTCCTCCTGAGGGCTCTTGGGCATCATCGGCCGCAAGGCGCCGCAACATGCAGGCGATCCGCAGCAGGGACACCACCCCTGAACGACTGATCCGTCGGCTCGTTCACGCTCAAGGCCTGCGCTACCGAGTGGGAGCGAGACCCTTGGCAGATCTTCGTCGGACGGCAGACATGGTCTTCCGACCGACGAAGATCGCTGTATTCATTGATGGTTGCTACTGGCACGGCTGTCCTGAGCACTACGTATCGCCCAAGACCAACCCGGGCTACTGGTCAGACAAGGTAGCCCGGAACATGGCACGTGACCGTGACACCGATCAACGGCTGAGGGAAGCCGGTTGGACGGTGCTTCGATTTTGGGAGCATGAGCCCTCCGAAGACTGCGCTACACGCATCGCTGCCGAGGTGAACAAGCGCCGAACCGCAATCGGGAACGCGAAGCCTGACAGCTAGTCCTTCTTCTGATCGCGCTCCCGTGCTGCCTTCAGGACATCGATGATCGATTCACCGATGGCCTGCGCGACCGGCGGAGGGAACGCGTTTCCGACCTGCCGGTACTGGGCCGTCTTGCCACCGCTGAAGTCCCAGCGCAGCGGAAACCCCTGGATGATCGCGGCCTGCCGCACCGTCAGCATTGGGCCATCGTTACCGAACAGGTCCCTGCCTTCAGTGCCTGTAGGCTTACCGTCCACAGGCTCATTGGCCACGCCCATACCTGAAACGCCCAACGCTCGCCATGCCTTCTTCGCGCGGCTGGGCCCGAGGTCGGCACCGCCATGTTTCTTGGAACCGCCGACGAGCGTGGGAGCCACGTCCTTGTCTGCCGCCTGCTTCCAGACCTCGAAGACTCGACGCGCCTTGGCAGCCTGTGCCCCCTTCTCAAACGGCCGGATACGCTCTCGCATCGTCTTCTCCAGCGCCTTGAAGACCGAGACTCGCTCGACACTGGGCGCAGGAGCTTCGTACTTCAGGTCTCTGAGGACGTCTCGCCTGAAAGCGACAAGGATGGAGCGGGGCCGGAGTTGCGGAACGCCGAACTTCTCCGCCTCGTATACGTCCCATCCCACGACCTTGTAGCCAGGCAGACCGTCGTCGCTCGACTCCATCTCCTCGAGCTGCGCTCGAATTCTCGACCTGTAGTCGTCGAACTTGGCATCCATGAGACCGCGAACGTTCTCGATCATCACAGCGCGGGGACGGATCATCTCGGTCAGGGTCAAGATGCGCGGGAACAGGTCGCGTTCATCGTCCTCCCCGAGCTGCTTGCCCGCATGGGAGAACGGCGGGCACGGCACGCCACCTGCGAGCAGGTCGACCTCACCACGACGATAGAACTCAGCGCTTTTCTTGAGGTCACGCTCGGGCTCAAACTCCACCACGTCCTGACACAGAACGTCGCAGTTGTCCCGCTCCCAGTCCCACTTCGGGTGCACCTCGATGTTCTCGCGGAGCGTGGCGACGGCGTACTTGTCGATCTCGATCAGAGCCAGATGCCCGAAGCCGGCCTGATGCAGACCGATGGCCTGCCCGCCGGCCCCAGCGCAGATCTCGATCGACGTGAACTCAGGCACCCGCACACCGGTTGCATCTTGCTCGGGTTCCTTCGGGTGGGTCATGCCCCCTCCTTACAGCCGTACAGCGGCAGACACATTTTGCAATCCACCATCACTGAGGGTGACAGACCCCACTGACAACGAGACCTCACCAAGTTTGCAGCACGTCCCACGGTTCGCTGAACGCACCCTCCGTCGCGCCGAACACTCATACGATATTGCACATGCGGATACCTGCCTGGACTGAGGACGAACTTGTACTGGCCGGAGCCTTGGTCGTGAAGAACGGCTGGCGCGAGCTGCGGACTCACGACCAGGAGGTCCAGGAGCTGTCGGAGCTGATTCGGTCGCTGCCGGTCCACTCCCCGGAGGAGCGAGCCCTTCCTGGCTTTCGGTCTGCTGACAGCGTGAGCCGCAAGACCACGGATTTCATGACGAACCATGCGCTGTACACCGGGAAGGCCACCCGCTGCGGCAAGCCCACACTGCTCATGATCGATGCGTTCACGGATCGGGAGGCGGAGATGCTTCAGGCTGCCGAGGCCCTGGCGGAGGGCATCGCCTCGGGTGAGTTGCACCGCATCGCTGAGCAGCCCGACGAAGTCGATGAAACGGGCGCGTCCGCGATCGAGGGCCGTCTTCTCGTCCGCCGTGCGCTGGCCCGCGAGCGTGACCCGAAGCTTCGCGCCCTGAAGATCAAGCAAGTCCAGCGTCACGGGATCCCGCTCCGGTGCGAAGTCTGCGACTTCGACTTCGCCCGCATCTACGGGGAACTGGGCGAGGGCTACATCGAAGTGCACCACGTCATCCCCCTCCACGCCTCCGGGACCCGAGAGACCAGGCTCGAGGACCTCGCATGCCTGTGTGCAAACTGCCACCGCATGTGCCACCGGAGCCGCCCCGGAGAATCCTGGCGTACCCCGACGGCCCTCCGGGAGCAGATACAGAAGTCTGCTTGAGAGGCCCGCCATCAAGCTGCATCCGCTTGTGCCTCGTAGTGCATCTGGGCACGATCGAGCATGTCGTCCGGATCATCTCCACGGGCAGCTGTCCAGTGGAGGAGATCAGCGATTAGTTCCACCGCCGACTGCTCCAAGGCCACCTCTCGCCTCATGCCCCGTGGTCCAGAGTCCCGGCCACCCTGGTAGCCCTCCAGCGCCTCAACGGCCCGCTCGATGCGTCGGCACGCGCGTCCCGGCGCAATAGGGATCTCACACCAGACCGACTTGCCCACTGCGGTGAGGACCGTTCCCCAGTCCGCGGCCAGCGCCGCGAGTAGGTGCAGCCCTCGGCCGCACTCCTCGTCGCAGCCCGGCGTCCTGGATGTCGGAACCACCTGACTCTTGTCGTGGACTTCGAGCCTCAGCATCTCTCCCCTCCACTCAAGGATCAGCGTCGCTGACGCACCCTCACCGACGTGCTTGAAGACGTTCGTTGCCAGCTCCGTAACGAGGAGCTCCGTCTCGTCTCTTGCTGCGGTCACACCCCATCGGGCCAGCTGCTTGGCGGCAGCCCTCCGCAGCAGGGGCACTTCCGCCGATGCCGCCTCGAAGGGCAGGACACAGCGGAGTCGGGGCTCGGACCTGTCGTAGCCGGGCACGGCCACTCCTCCCTCCCAAGCCACACAGATGCTGCGCCTGCCGTGATCGCACGACTGCACTGCGTAGCGGTTCCGACAGCGAGCATGGCACAGAGAAGTCTCACTGTGTAACTTCTCATCAGAATCCATCGAGTGAATCCGATGGTGGGCCCGGCTTCTCCCTGCCTAGCCTGATGAGGATCTCCGGGCTTGCTGTCCCGGTACTTGGCTGAGGAGCCGCATGCCCGAACGGACCACAACCCGGCGTCGTCAACTCGGTTCGATGATGCGCAAGTTGCGCGCCCGCAAAGGGCTGACGCTTGAGGAGGCCGGAAAGCTCGTCGGCGTTTCCAAGGCGACGGTCAGCAGGTACGAGACACAGGCCGGACCGGTCAAGTGGATCGTCATCGACGCCCTGTGCCGTGAGTACGGGGCAACTGAGGCCGAGCGGAGCGCTGTTGTCGGGCTCGCCAAGGATGCCAAGCAGCAGGGCTGGTGGAGTTCCTTCGCCGACTCCATCCCCGAGAGCATGAACCTGCTCCTCACGCTGGAGGACGAAGCGGTGCGCGAGAGTCACTTCGCGTGTGTCTACGTTCCCGGTCTCCTCCAGACCCGCGCCTACAGCACCGCACTCCAGAGGGCGAACGAGGTCCCCCTGGAGCCGGCCGAGATCGAGCGCCTGGTCGACATCCGCATGAAGCGGCAGGAGATCCTCACCCGGCCCAAGCCCCCACATCTCTGGGCGATCCTCGACGAGTCCGTGATCCGCCGTGTCGTCGGATCGCCCGAAACGATGAAGGAGCAGCTCAGCCGCCTCCTCGACGCCAACGAGTCACCGCACACCACCCTCCAGGTGCTGCCCTTCACCAAGGGCGCGCACGCCGCCGCACTGGGAAGTTTCGTCATCATCGGTGGTCAGGAACCGGCTCTCGACGTGGTCTACGTCGACTTCCACACAGGCTCTCTGTTCCTGGAGAAGGACGAGGAACTGGAGCGGTACAGGCTTGCGTTCGAGTACCTGCGCGCACAAGCGTTGGACATGGAAGCGTCCTCTGCCATGATCCATCGCGTCCGCAAGGAGCTGTGAATGTCCGCCCGCCCTCAGTCCGCCGCCAAGCCCACCTGGTTCAAGTCGTCGTACAGCGGCGGGAACGCCACCGAATGCGTCGAGGCTGCCTTCATACCCGCAGGCATCCTGATACGGGATTCCAAGCGGCCCGAGGGGCCCCTGGTCACGGTGTCGACCGAGTCATGGCGTTGGTTCCTGGCTGCCTCGGCGAAATGAGCCATCACCCAGGTCGATCACTTGGTGCACCAGCGTTGTCAGTGGGCATGTGCAGACTGGCAACATGACTGCCTCGTCGTCCGCCGAAACCAGTCCGTCCCACGCTCCGTCCGTCTGGGTGGAGTCCATGGGCGGCCCTTTGGTCGTCGTACCCCTCTCCGCGCTGGCGGCGTGGCGCGGGTGCACGGACACAGGAATCATCGTGGGTGACGGGACGGTTCCAGATGACTACGACCGAGCCTGCGCAGTGGACGACCTGGCAGGTCTGATCCCCGTGGGAGAGTGCGGCGCGCATGCGCTGGTACTGGGGGATGAGCCGTCCACCACCTGCTACCTGCCCGAGCACCGCGCCTTCCTGCGCTGGCTCGCGGCCGACTCCGATGCCGAGTTGAAGGCCGCGGCGGAATCTGTTCTCAGAGATCCCGCTACCTCGTGGGAGGAATGCGGTACGTGGGCGGTGGACGGTCCGGCCGTACTCATGGACTCAGCCGATGCCGGAGCCGACCTGGGTGTCGAGTATCCGAGTGGCGGTATGCCCGAAGAGGCACCTGTTCCTCTGGCCGCCGGTTCTTGGAGGGTCCGGGCCGTCCACACCAAGGCCGACGAGCACAACTGGGTCGGCTTGGTTCAGCTCTTGCCCATCGGCGTATGAACCGACGGGGAGAGCCAACAGGACCCACTCCTGGTATGGCAGGCGTAATCAGTGACGTCCCCGAAGCTTCCCCAGCAGCTGCTTCGCCTGAGCCCGGCGTCGGGGGTCTGATGCGGCTCGGCGGGCCTGTTCGGTGGCTCGGCGGCCCTGTGGGCTCCTGGCGAACTCCTTGATGCGGTCGATCATGCGCGGCATGGCGAGCCCTCCTTCGGTCCGGGCGACTGGTGTTCTTCGTCGTGGGATCGGCTACCCCCTGCCCGGCCGCTCAGCCCTCTCAAGCTGGGCGAGAAGGGGCCGGCTTTCGCGCTAGGAGCTGGATGGCTGTCGCCGCGTGTCCGTTCATCGTCGGCACCGGGACTGTTCGGCTGTCGGTGATCTCGAAGTCCGCGAGCAGGGTGGAGAGCCGTTCACGGGAGTGGTGTCGGCAGATCGCGCCGTCGCTCGTCCTGAACACGCCGTACGTGCCGTAGGTGTCCGCGTCACGGTCGTAGCGGTGGCGATTGCGGTCGTCGGTCTGGAGCAGGACGTCGCTGAGGTACAGGACGCCGCCCGGCTTCAGGAGGCCGTACAGCTGTGTGATCAGGCGGTGTTGGGTCAGGTCGTCGGGGACGCAGGTCAGGACGGCGAAGAGCAGGGCCGCGTCGAAGGAGGCCGGTGGGGACCGGAGTTCGGCGGGGAGCTTGAAGCTGAGGGTGGGGTGCTCGTGGCGGGCCCGTCTGATCATGTGCGGTGACGCGTCCGTGCCCGTCAGGTTGGGGAAACCGAGTCGCTGGAGTTCGGCCATGACACGGCCGTAGCCGCATCCGTAGTCGAGGATCGCGGCCTGTCCGGCCAAGCGGTGGAGCCAGGGGAGGTGGAGGGGGTGGGTGAATGTCTTCCTGGAGGCGGCGGCGTTCCAGTAGGGGATCTGACTGTCCGGGGTGGGCATGATGGGTGCTTCGCCTCCCCGAGATCCTCAGCTTCCTGGCCGCCTCCGGCGTGACGGCCCTCGGGCCGATCCCCCGTTGAGCATCCCTACCCCGGAGCCCACCGCATGCCCACCCTCCCCGGCATCGATCCCCGCCCTATGCAGCACTGCGAGACCACGGCCCTCGGTGTGCTGCTCCGCCACCAAGGGATCGATCTCTCCGAGCCCATGCTCTTCGGGCTCGGGCGCGGGCTGTCCTTCGTGTACTGGGACAGCAGGAGCATGGGCTTTCCCTTTCTCGGCGGGCGGGTCAAGCCGTTCGAGCTCAGCAGGAATCTGGCCGACGCGCTGGGGCTGGAGCTGTCGGTGCGGGAGACCTCGTCTGCGCGTAGGGCGTGGGCGCATGTCGTGGAGGCCATCGGCAGCGGGCGGCCCGTCGGGCTTCAGCTCGACAGTTTTCATCTGGAGTACTTCACGGCGAAGGTGCACTTCGGGGGGCATGTCGTCGCCCTGTACGGCTATGACGAGCGCATCGCCCATCTCGTCGACACCGAGCAGCAGGGCGGTGCCGTGACGACCAGCCTGGGCAGTCTCGCCGAGGCCCGGGCCTCGCGGGCACCCATGGCGGCCAGGCATCGGTCCTTCACCCTCGCCCCGGCCCCTGGCCCGGGCCTGCGCGCCCCGGAGAAGAGCATCGTCCCCGCGATCACCGCCTGCGCCCACGCCTTCCTCAATCCGCCCATCGCCAACCTGGGGCACCGCGGCATCGACAAGGCCGGGAAGGCCGTACGGACCTGGCTTCGGCGGAGTGACGACCCCGTGCGGGATCTGCCGCAGGCCGCGCTGCTCATGGAGAGGGGTGGGACCGGGGGTGCGTTGTTCCGCAATCTCTACCGTGACTTCCTTGCCGAAGCCGGTGAGTTCGTCGGCGGGGGCGGTGGCGGTCCGCTGCGTATCGGGCATCGGCTCTACGCCGAAGCCGCAGCTCTGTGGACCGAGGTCGCCTGGCTCATCGCTCGGGCCGGTGAATCGGGGGAGGAGGAGCTTCTCGTGCGGGCGGGGGACGGTCTCCAGGAGGTGGCGCGTCTCGAACGCCAGGCCATGGAGGCGCTGAGCCGGTTGGAGTCCTGAGCCGGCTGTCCCGCTTCAGGGGTGCGTCGCTTCAGTCGGAGAAAAGTGATCGCCGCTCCGTACGGGCACCCGCTGCGGGGATACTGCCTCTCAGGCACCGATCCGGAAGGCGACCACACCATGCTCATCCTCTTTGGCACCAAGGGCTACCTGTACCAGCTCGCGATACTCACCCTGGTGTGCGGGCGGTGCGGGAATCCGGCCGCGCACACGCTGCGCAAGCGGGTCACGAAGTTCACGCTGTTCTTCGTGCCGCTGTTCCCGATCTCCACCAAGTACGCCACGCAGTGCACCTTCTGCGGTGCGGAGAGCAAGCTGAGCGCGCAGGAGGCGGAGCAGTTGCAGGCGCAGGCCGCCGCGGGGGGTCCGCAGGGGGGCCAGGTGTCCGGTGGACAGGCCCCGCAGCAGCCGTACCAGCACTGAGGCCCACTGAGGTCCACTGAGATCCCCTACTCCGGGGACGGACTGGGCCCGCAGTGGTGGCCGGTGGGGGGTTCCGGAACGGGGGGAGCCTCCGGGTCGGTGGGGGTGGCGGGCGGGAGCGGGAGAGTCGGATCGGCCGGGGGCGGCGAGGGCTGCGCAGGGGGCGTGGGCTCCGACGGCTCCGAGGGGGCCGGCGGTTCCGGTGACTCCGGGGGCTGTGGTGATACCGGCTCCGGGGTGGTCGGGGGTGGCGAGTACGTCGGCGGTTGGGGCGTTTCCTCGACAGGGCCCGGATCCGTGGGAGCGGGACTGCTTGGCTCCGGTACGGGCGTCTCGTCGCCCGGGGCGCCGGCCTGCGGGTCCTCGGGCTCGGGTTGCGGCTGTGACGGCTCCGGCTCCGGCTGCGCGGGCTGATCCGGCTGATCCGGCTGATCCGGCTGATCCGGCTGTGCGGGCTGCGTAGGCTCCACGGGCGAGGGCTCCACGCCAGGCGGCGATACGGCAGGCGGCGTCGGCGTCACAGGCGGCGCCGTCGGCTTGGCAGGAGCCGTCGGCTCCACAGGCGGGGGCGACATGGCAGGCGGCGTCGGCTCCGCAGGCGCCCCCGGCACCACAGGACTTGGGCTCGGAACCGGGTCCGGTCCCGGAGTCGCAGTCGGATCCGTCGGTCCGTCCGGCGCGGACCGCTCCGGAGGGGCCGGATCCCCGGACTCCCGAACGCGCGCCACCACCCCCTCACCGCCGCCGGCGTCCTCCGCTACGACCGCCACCGCCGCGCCCTTCCGAGCCGGCCCCCCGCCGCGCTCCCGGTCCACCGACCGGTCGTCTCCCGGGGTTTCCCCCGCACTCCCCTCCGAGGGGCCCGCCACCGGTCCCTGAGCCACCGGCACCCGTCCCGGCGAAGTCACGGTCGCCGGCGACTCGTTGACCCCGAGCGACAGGGCTACCGCGAGGGCCGCGGCCGCCGCCGTACCGGAGGCAAGGGCGACCTTGGCCTTCGGACCCGCCGCACGGGCCGTACGGAGAATCACGTGCCCTCCGGAAGAAAGGGCGCTCGCGGAACCCGAGGAGCCCGCGGCCCCCCCGACTCCCACTGAGCCCACGGACCCCCCTGTTCCCCCTGAGCCCGCGGACCCAGCGGCTCCCCCAGCGCCCACCGACCCAGCGGCTCCCCCAGAACCCACCGACCCCGCGGCTCCCCCAGAACCCACCGACCCCGCGGCTCCCCCAGAACCCAAAGGCCCCGCGGCTCCGACTCCCGCAGAACCCCCCGCAAGGGACGCCAGCCCAAGCCCCTTCCCCGCACCCCCGCCCGCCACCGCAAGCACCAGCAGCGCCGGTCCCACGATCGCCGGCAGCCGGTGGTTCGCACGGACCAGCACGGCAAGGCGCCCCCGGCACTCGTCGCAGACGTCGACGTGGGCGAGCAGGCGCTCCGACTGACGTGCGGTAGCCGTGCCCCGCACATAGGCCGGCATGCGGACCCAGTGGACCTCGCACGCGGGATCCTCGGGTGCCTCGGTCTGCGAGCGCAGGAACGCCTGGCGCATGCCTTCGCGGGCGCGGTGCAGCAGTACGGCCGTCGCGCCCTGCTTGGCGCCGATCTGCCGGCCGACCGACTCCAGCGGCTGCCCCTCGGCGTCGGCGAGCCACAGGGCCCGAACCCAGCGTTCGGGGAGTTCACCGAGGACGCGGACCAACAGGTCGGTGGCGGAGACCTGTTCGGCCGGGTCCTCCACATGACCGGCGGACGCCTGCTCGGGGACCTGCGGATCGCGCGGGGTCTCGTGGGTGGCGCTCGCGACGGAGGAGGCGAGGTGCCGCACGGTCGTCATGAGGTACGCCGGGACGTTGTCGATCTCGTGCCCGGCGGACAGCCGGCGCCACACGCGGAAGTGCGCCTCGGCGACGAGGTCCTCCGCTGCCCAGGAGTTGCGGGTGAGCGAGCGGGCGTAGGCGACGAGCCGCGGCTGTTCCTGCTCGTAGATCCGCACGTACGCGGCGGTCGCGGAAGGGGACGCCTGGGCGGGGACTCTGGCGGGTTGGTCGGTCATGCAGGAACGCTCCAGTTCCCGGCGCTGGGGGCGCGGACGGGTTTGTCAGCGTAGATGACAAAACTTTCAAGCATTCAGTTCCGGCCGTGATTCAGATCACACGACAGGCTCCGGTCTCCGCGTAATGAACCGGCACACCTACGACTCGACAGGGCAACCGACTCACAACCGACATCGAGAAGGACCGGAGACCTCCCCCATGCGCCTCCCCACGCTCCACCAGACCGTCCGCGCCCGCCTGATCGGCTCCGAGCACCCGGAACTCCCGATCCGCCCCACGTTGCGCTACAGCGCCGCCGAGCCCTTCGCCGTGCACATCGACTTCCCCGCGCACGTCTCGGCCGATGGCCAGGGTGTGACCTGGATGTTCGGGCGGACGCTGCTGGAGGAGGGACTCGAAGCACCGGCCGGGGAGGGGGACGTACGGATACGGCCGTGCGGCTGGGCGAGAACGGTCATCGAGTTCCACTCGCCGCTCGGCCTCGCCGTGATCCGCTTCAGCACGACCACGCTCCGCCGCTTCCTGCTGCGTTCCTACGAGGTCGTCGCGCCCGGCACCGAGACCCTGGGCCCGGACCTCGACCAGGGGCTGGCGGCGCTGCTCGACGAGGTGTGACAGGGGCGGGCCGCGGCGGGATGAATTCCGTTGGGAACAGGCCCGGTCGGGGGCTACGGTGCGGAACCGCCCGACAGGCATCCCCGAAACTCCCGGCCACCGCAACGGAGATCACCGATGGACTCTGAACGCCCCCTGTCCTACGACACGTTGGTCACTCGCGCCGTGGCCGACCCCTCCGTCGTAGGGCTGGTCCTCAAGGGGTCGCGGGCCCACGACGGGATGGCGACCGAGCACTCCGACCACGACCTGTACATCGTGGTCGCCGACGGGGCGACGACGGAGCTCTCCGCTCTCCAC
Source organism: Streptomyces sp. NRRL B-3229 (assembly GCF_000719505.1). Taxonomy (NCBI): domain Bacteria; kingdom Bacillati; phylum Actinomycetota; class Actinomycetes; order Kitasatosporales; family Streptomycetaceae; genus Streptomyces; species Streptomyces sp. NRRL B-3229. The sequence goes on from NZ_JOGP01000012.1 coordinate 72,182, forward strand.
GGGCGCCGTTCCGCGACGCTCGACGTGATCGTCATGCCGCTCGCCGGGTTCCGGGCCGCGGGCATGCCCGGCTTCGAGCGTTACGCCCTCGCGCGGGCCCAGGTGGTGCTCGACCGTCTCGACGGAGGTACCGGCATCGCCCGGCTCCTGGCCGAGAAGGGGCGGCTCGACGCCGACGAGGCCTTCCGGGAGGCCGGGGACCTGCTCGACGCCTACGCCAACTCCCTCTATCGATCACTGAAGAACGACCGCGACGGCCAGCCCCTCGCCGCCCGCCTCGACGCGGCGGACAGCGTCCGGTTCCTGCTGGAGCTGCTGTTCACCCTCGATCGGCGCCCCAGGCCCTACAACAAGTACCTGGAGTGGGAGCTGACTCGGTACCCGCTGCCCGATTGGGACACGGGAGCGCTGCTGGAGGCGGTCGGGCGGATCTCCTCGACCGGCGATGCGGCCGTCCAGCGGAGCGTCTTCGCGCGCGTGGAGGCGGACGCACGTCGGGCCGGGCTCGGGGAGGTGCTGGACGCGTGGGGTGAGGATCTGAGGCTCATGCGGGGCGAGGCGGGCCTCTTTCCCGGTCCATCCGCTTGAGTCTTGAGTCGGAGCCGCGCGCCCCCGGCAGCATCAGTCCACCCGACTACGCTCGTTCCGACGGTTCGGACGTTCGGACGGGGGCCGACGCGTGATCCTCTTGGTTCCGCTGCTCATGCTGGTGCTAGCGGGGGCCGCCTGCGCGCTCCTCGGCTACGGAGGTGGCCGCGTCGCCGACTGGTTCGTCCGCCGTGCCGAACTTCCCACCGCCCTCCTCGGATTCGCCGCGCTGGCGGGAGCGGCGACGGCCGCCTTGTACGCGTGGGGACTGCTGCACGTCGGCGGGGCGGTCCTGGAGGCCGAGGACGGCGGGGCGGATTCGTCGCCGATCGTGCCGTGCCGACGAACGCGCTGCCCGGGTCGTCGACTACTCGGCGAGCTTCCTGCCCCTCGACTTCGTCTGCGAGACCGACGACGGCGACAGCTACCGGGCCGGGGAGGTTCCCGGGTACGTCTCCCCCGCCGCCGTCGGTTTCGCGCTTGCCGCGGCCGGGCTTGCCGTGGCCTCCGGGTACGTGTCGGAGATGCGGCTGCGGGCCGCGGCACGCGCGGGCGAGGGTGTCAGGCGGCGAGGGCCAGTTCCGCCTTGCCGAACAACAGGGCGTAGCCGGAGGGGAGTTGGGCGAGGACGCGGTTTACCGGTTCGTCGCCCACCAGCTCGGGCAGCACGCTCAGCACCGAGCTGACGTGCCAGCGGGCCGTCGCCGGGGTCGCGCCCTCGATGCGGGCGGCGACCGCGTCCACGAACTCCGCTGCGGACAGCGACCTGTTGAGGGGAATGCGGGAGGCGATGACCCGCGCCGCCTCCTCGGGCAGGGCGCGGGCGAGACCGACGCGTTCCTCGCCGGTGACGTGGTCGCCCAGAGCGGACAGGACGACGTGCGTGACGTGTTCGGCCTCCGCCCGCGTCGCGTACTGTCCGGCCTCCTGCACCGCCTCGACGAGGTCGGTCCAGCTGGGTCGGTTCGCGCTCATGTACTGCTCTCCTGGGGGTCGTTGCACCGGGCGCCCCACGGCCGTACGGACCGTCTGCAACAGCCTGAGCCGGCCCGTACAGGTCCGCGGGACGCCCGGTCTTCGGTCGCGTGGGGGTTGTTCAGCCGCTGATCTGCCGGGGTCCGCTGCCGCCGCCGCTGATCTGGATACGGCGGGGCTTGGCCTGTTCGGCGACGGGGATCCGCAAGGTCAGCACTCCGGCGTCGTACGAGGCTTCGATGCGCTCGGTGTCCAGGGTGTCGCCGAGGAAGAGCTGACGGGTGAACGTGCCCGTGGGCCGTTCGGCGACGATCAGCTCCGCGCCCTCGGGGGCGGGGGCGCGGCGCTCGGCCCGGACGTTCAGGACGTTGCGCTCCACGTCCAGCTCGATCGTCTCGGGGTCGATGCCGGGGAGGTCGAAGTGGACGACGAAGTCGTCCCCCGACCGGTATGCGTCCATCGCCATCGCGCTGGGGCGGGCGGTCGAGCCGAACACCTGCTGCGCGAGTCGGTCGAACTCACGGAAGGGGTCGGTGCGCATGAGCATCACAGTCCATCTCCTTTCCACCGATTCCCGGTGCGATGCCCTACGCCTTCTTATATAGCTCGGAGCGAGGAAACTTGACAAGCCCTGACTCAGGTTCGGGGGACGTCCCTGGTCCGGGGCTAGCCTCGATGCCACGACCTAGGAGGCAGACATGGCGAAGGTTCCCAGTGCGGTGGTCGCGGCGGGCGGGCTCGTCGGGGGGTACGGCGTGGCGCGGTGGACGAAGAAGCGGCAGCTGGGCGGGGCGGTGCTGGCTGTCGCCGGGGCGGCGGCGGCACGGCAGTGGCGGGAGCGGGCGGGCGGACCGGCGGCCGGTGCGCTGACGGCCGCGTATGTCGTCGCCTTCGCCGGGTCCCATCCCTTGGCCAAGAGGGTCGGGGCGTGGCCTGCGGTGTTCGGTGTGGCGGGCGTGGTGGGAGTTGCGTCTTGGGTGGTGGCGGATCGGCGGGGCTGAAGGGCGCCGATGGGGGTGCCGGGTGCGGTCGTAGGGCGGCTGCGGGTGCGTGGGGGCTGGTCGCGCAGTTCCCCGCGCCCCTAGGGGGTTGCAGTTCACCTGCGCTGCGACGGGAATGTCCGCCCCCACCCGCACCGACCCACCCACCGGACCGCATGCGCTACGCACGCCCCCACCGAGGCCGGGCGGGCCGCCGCAGGCCCCCAGGGGCGCGGGGAACTGCGCAAAACGCCCGCCCCCACCGAAGCCGCAGACAAAGACCTCTACTCCACCGCAGTCAACGGCTTCGCCACATCCTCCAGCGACCGCCCCTCCGCCCGCACAGCCAAGAACGCCGCCACCAACCCCGCCGCACACATCAGCCCCGCCCCGATCTGGAACGCCAACACCGTGTCCCCGACCTTCCCCGTACTCGTCAGGTCGGCGAACAGCAGCGGTCCGCTGATACCGCCCGCCGCCGTACCCAGCGCGTAGAAGAACGCGATCGACATCGCCCGCGTCTCCATCGGGAACACCTCGGACACCGTGAGGTAGGCACTCGACGCCCCCGCCGACGCGAAGAACAGCACCACGCACCAGCACGCCGTCATCGTCGCCGCGCTCAACGACCCCCGGTCGAACAGCCACGCCGTCCCGAACAGCAGCACCCCGGACAGCAGATACGTGGACGAGATCATCACCCGCCGCCCCACCGTGTCGAACAGCTTCCCCAGCAGCAGCGGCCCGAAAAAGTTGCCCACCGCGATCACCGCGAAGTAGTAACCCGTGTCCCCGGTCGGCACGTCGAAGAACGTCGTGAGGATCGCGCCGAACCCGAACGTGATCGCGTTGTAGAGGAACGCCTGCCCGATGAACAGCGAGAACCCCAGCACCGCCCGCCGCCGGTAGTCGGAGAACACCGTCCGCGCGATCTCCACGAACGTCACGCTCCGCCGCTGGTGGATCGTGATCTCACCCTCGGCCCGCGGCAGGGCACGCCCCCGCTCCTCCTCCACCCGCGACTCGATCGACGAGACGATCCGCTCGGCCTCCTCGTCCCGCCCGTGGATCAGCAACCACCGCGGACTCTCCGGTACGTGCCGCCGTACGAGAAGGATCACCAGCGCCAGCACGGCACCCAGCGCGAACGTCAGCCGCCAGCCCACGTTCGCCGCGAAGAAGTCCGTGTTCAGCGCGAAGATCGACAGCAGCGAGCCACCCACGGCTCCCAGCCAGAAGCTTCCGTTGATCATGAGGTCCACCCGGCCCCGGTACTGCGCCGGGATCAGCTCGTCGATCGCGGAGTTGATCGCCGCGTACTCGCCGCCGATACCGAACCCGGTGAGGAAGCGGAACAGGAAGAACCACCAGGCGTCGAAGGAGATCGACGTCAGCGCGGTGGCCGCCAGGTACACGGCCAGCGTGATCATGAACAGCTTCTTGCGGCCCCACTTGTCGGTCAGCCGCCCCCAGAACAGCGCCCCCACGCAGGCGCCGGCCACATACAGGGCCGCCGCGACGCCGGTGACCTGTCCGGAGGAGATCGACAGCCCGCTTCCCGGTTCCGACAGCCGGCTCGCGATGTTGCCGACGACCGTGACCTCCAGGCCGTCGAGGATCCATACGGTGCCGAGTCCGATGACGATGGTCCAGTGCCAGCGGGACCAGGGCAGCCGGTCGAGTCTGGCGGGGATGTCGGTCGTCACGGTGCGGCCGGTGTCGGCTTGGGCGGTGGTCACGGAAGGGCTCCCTCCTCAGCGAGCGAACCCCTCCCGGGTGCCCCGGCCCTCGATTCCTAGGCCGACCACCTCACACCCCCGATACACACCCCCGTACACCACCCTGCACCCGCGGCCACACCCCCGCTACACCCCGGGCCCGCAGCTCACAGCCCCATCGAACCCTCCTTCACGCCCCCAACACCCGAGTCACCGTGTAGATCAGCAACCCCACCAACGACCCCACCACCGTGCCGTTGATCCGGATGAACTGGAGGTCGCGCCCGATGTGTGCCTCGATCTTCCGGGTCGTGTGCTCCGCGTCCCACCCGGCGACCGTGTCCGTGATCAGGGAGGTGATCTCGCGCCGGTAGGTGGTGACCACGTACACCGCGGCCCCCTCCACCCACCGGTCGACCTTCGCCTGCACCTTGGGGTCGACGGCCATCCGCGCCCCCAGCGACAGCAGGGACGCCCGCACCCGCAGCCGCAGCTCGCTGCGCTCGTCCTCGGCGGCGGCGACGATCATCGACCGTACGGCGGTCCATGCGGACGCGATCAGGTCCTGGACCTCGCCGCGCCCCAGTACCTCGCCCTTGAGCCGCTCGACCCGCGCGCGCGTGTCGGTGTCGGACTGGAGGTCGGAGGCGAAGTCGGTCAGGAACCGGTCCAGGGCTCCACGGGCCGGGTGGGACGGCATGTCCCGCATCTCGGTCACGAAGCGCAGCAGTTCCTTGTAGACCCGCTCTCCGACCTTCTTGTCGACGAACCGCGGGGTCCAGCCGGGCGCGCCGCCCTGCACGGCGTGCATGACCTGCGTGTCGTGCAGCACGAGCCAGTCGTGGGCCCGGGTCACGATCAGGTCGACGACCCGCCGGTGCCCGCCGTCGGCGACGACCTTCTCCAGCATCTTCCCGATGCCGGGCGCGATCTCCTGGGCGTCGGCCCGCCGGGTGATCGCCTCCCCGACCACGGCCTGGACGTCGGAGTCCCGCAGGACGGTCAGCGCGCCCCTGAGGGCCGCCGACAGCTCCGCGGTGACCCGGTCGGCGTGCTCGGGGTCGGCCAGCCAGGTCCCGAGCCGGCTGCCGATGCCCACGGCCCGCAGCCGCTGCCGTACGACGTCCTCGGAGAGGAAGTTCTCGCCGACGAACTCGCCCAGCGACACCCCCAGCTGGTCCTTCTTGGTGGGGATGATCGCGGTGTGCGGGATGGGCAGGCCGAGCGGGTGGCGGAACAGGGCGGTGACGGCGAACCAGTCGGCCATGGCGCCGACCATGCCCGCCTCGGCGGCCGCGGCGACGTAACCGGCCCACGGACCGGCCCCGGAGCTGTCCGCCCATTTCGCCAGCGCGTACACCAGTGCCACGAACAGCAGCAGGCCGAGCGCGGTGAGCTTCATCCGGCGCACTCCGCGCTGCTTCTCCTCGTCCGCGGCGCTGAAGGTGTTCATCGTGCGTACGGCGGAAACCGGGCCGGCACTGTTCGCGGAAGCCGGGCCGACACCGTTCACGGCCCCGACCCCGGCCCCGGCCGTCGGGGCGGGCCGCTGCCCGTCAACCGGTCCTTTTTGCGTAGGTTCCGTACGTTCCATCCGCTCCACCCGTTCGGTGATCCCTCACACATTGTCCCTTCCTGACCTACTCCTGGAACGGAACAGGAGTTCCCCGCGTCTGTCCGGACGGGGGAACCGGAGGGGGTCTCGTCATTTGTCCTCAGTGTTATGCCTCATCATGAACTCATCAGATCGGAGCCCCGGGCTCCCATCTCCTGAGGAGAACAGCACCACATGACTCGGCGTCATGGTTACGCCCTGCTCGCCGCGATCACCGCAGTGATCGTGGCCCTGTCCACCGCCATCTACGTCGGAGTGGCGGCCGACGCCGGCACCAGGGACCGGACCGCACTGTCCGGTTCCGGGCCCTCGCGTCCCGCCGCCGCGCCCGCCTCCGCCGGAACCTGGGTCGGCACCTGGGCGGCCTCCCCCGTCGGCGCCGAGCCCGGCACCGCGACCGAAGGCCTGGCGGGCCGCTCCGTCCGCAACGTCGTGCACACCAGTGTCGGCGGTACGAGTGCCCGCATCACGCTGTCCAATCTCTACGGCCGGACCGCGCTGACCCTCACCCACGCGTCCATCGCGCTCGCCGCCGGTCACAAGACCGCCGCGGCGAGTGCGGGCACCATGCGACGGCTCACGTTCGCCGGCAGCACCACGGTCGTCATCCCGGCCGGTGGACAGGCACTCAGCGACGCCGTCCCCCTCGCCGTCCCGGCGGGCGCCGACGTCCTGGTCACCACCTACTCCCCCACCCTGTCCGGACCGGTCACCTACCACCCGTGGGCCCGGCAGACGTCGTACTCCGGGGAGGGCGACCTCACCGGGGACACCACCGGCACCGCGTTCACCGAACGGGTCGACCGCTGGCGCTACCTGACCGCGCTGGACGTCCTCACCGGCGAGGCGGACGGCACGGTGGTCACCTTCGGGGACTCGCTCACCGACGGCAAGGACTCCACGGCCGACGCGAACAACCGCTGGCCGGACTATCTGAACCGGCGGCTGCGCGCGGCCCTCGCGGCCGGGCAGGACCTCCCCCGCTACAGCGTCGTCAACGAGGGGATCGGCGGCAACCGGGTCCTCGTGGACGCCCGCCCGCCGGAGAACCAGGCCGGCATCCACCGCTTCCGGCGGGACGTGCTGGAGCGCCCCGGCGTCAAGGTCGTCGTCATCGACCTCGGCATCAACGACATCCTCCGCACCCCGGGGACCGTCGACGCCGACAAGCTCCTCGCCGGCCTGCGCGACCTGGTCCGCCAGGCCCACGCCCACGGCATCAAGGTTGTCGGCGGCACGCTCATGCCGTTCGGCGACCGCCACGGCTGGACCAAGGCCCGCGAGGGCGTCCGCCAGACCGTCAACGCGGAGATCAGGGCGGGGCGGGTCTACGACGCGGTGGTCGACTTCGACAAGGCGGTCAGGGACCCGTACGACCCGCGTACGCTCCGCACGATGTACGACTCGGGGGACCGGCTCCACCCCAACGACCGGGGGTACGAGCGGATGGCGGACACGTTCGACCTGGAGTACCTGAAGGGGTCGGCGGCGGCGCGATTGTGAGTGCGGGTGCGTCGTGGCTGGTCGCGCAGTTCCCCGCGCCCCCGCTGCGCTGGGCTTGGGCCGGGCGCCCAAGGGGCTGGGGGCGCGGTTCGCGGGCGGGTGCGGGTGCGTCGTGGCTGGTCGCGCCCACGCGGCGGCAGCCGCAGATCGACTAGAGCCCCGCGCCCCTGAAGGCCCTCACCTGAACGTCCCACCGCTCAGCGCTCCCCCCGCCGACGCCCCTCCCTCAGCTCGCGCGCAGCGGCCCGGCGTTGCAGACGTTCCTGGCGCCGCTCCTCCCGCAGCCGCAGGCGATCCGCCTTCCTGAGCTTGCGCTCGACCCCCACACCGCCCCAGAACGCGAACCCGGTCACGATCACGCGAGGTGCCCCCGGCTCACCCGGCACGCCCTCCTCGCGGTGGTCGAACCCGCCCATGATCCCGATCCCGCGCACCACGACCTCGACACCCGGCGGCACGATCACCTCCACGCCGCCCATGATCGCCACGCAGTTGATCTCGACCTCGCGGTCGGCGAAGTTCGCGTCGCGCAGATCGATCTCCCCGCCGCCCCAGAAGGCGAAGCAGTTGAAGCGCCGGGGCACGGTCCAGCGGCCCTTGCGCTGGAACCCGGACATCACGGCGACGGACCACGTGGAGGACCCCTCGCCTCCGACGATCCGGGACGCCCAACTCCCGGTCGGGTCGGGCTGCTTGAGCATGTCGACCTTGGGAGGGGCCACCCGGCCGACCGGCAGGTCCCGGGTGATCGGGGCGAGTTCACCGTACGTACGCGCCTTGTACGTCGCGTCCAGGCGCTCCTCGAACTCCTCCATGTCGAGCCGCCCCTCGGCGAGGGCGTCCCGCAGGACCTCGGCGACTCGCTCACGATCGGCGTCGGCAGCACGCAGCTCCGGGAGTTCCTCCGTCATGCACAGCAGCCTACGAGTTACCGCACCCCACGGCTACGACACCGCCCACGGCTACGAGACCGCCCACCGCTACGACACCGCCCTCGGCTACGGCACCGCCTTCTCCGCTTCCCCCGCGTACATCTTCGCGATCACCGCCTCGATGTCCGGCTCCCGCACCGACAGGTCGACCAGCGGGTACTCCGCGGCGACCCGCGCCACCAGCGCCGCCGCCGACTCGGACGCCGGGAACGCCAGCCACTGCCGCGGCCCCTCCACCCTCACCACGCGCGCGGGAGCCGCGTCGATCGGCGGCAACTCCCGCTCCAGGTCCACCACCAGGGTCCGCTCGCTCTCGCCCACCTCGTGCAGGCCGGCCAGCGGGCCGTCGTACATGAGGCGGCCGTGGTCGATGACCATCACGCGTGAGCACAGCTGCTCGATGTCCTGGAGGTCGTGGGTGGTCAGCAGGACCGTCGTGCCGCGCTCGGTGTTCAACTCCCGCAGGAATCCCCGCACCTTGGCCTTGGAGATGACGTCGAGGCCGATGGTCGGCTCGTCCAGGTACAGCACCTCGGGATCGTGCAGCAGGGCCGCCGCGATGTCGCCCCGCATCCGCTGGCCGAGCGACAGCTGCCGTACCGGGACGTCCAACAGGTCGGTCAGTTCGAGGAGTTCGACGCAGCGGTCGAGGTTCTCGCGGTAACGGGCGTCCGGGATGCGGTACATGCGGTGCATCAGCTTGTAGGAGTCGATCAGCGGGAGGTCCCACCAAAGGGTGGTGCGCTGGCCGAAGACCACTCCGATGCGATGGGCCAGGCGGGTGCGTTCGCGGGACGGGTCGATGCCGGCCACTCGCAGCCGGCCGCCGGACGGGGTGAGGATGCCCGTGAGCATCTTGATCGTCGTCGACTTGCCGGCGCCGTTCGGGCCGATGTACCCGACCATCTCGCCGCGCGCCACGGTGAAGGAGATCGAGTCGACCGCCCGCACCTGGCGCCGCTCCCGTTTCAGGAAGCCGGTCTTCTTGCGCACGTCGAAGACCTTCTCGACGCGGTCCAGTTCGATGAAGGCGTTCACCGCCCCGTCCGCCGCCCCGTCCCCTGTCTCGTCCACCGCCACGTCCACTTCCACCTCCGCCACTAACTCCCCGTACTCCGATACGAACCGAGCCCTGCCCGCCACGCGAGACCGGCCAGTCCACAGCACACCGCGGCCACCAGCGGCGGCGCGAAGGCCGCCCACTCCGGCAGGTCCAGCGGATACGGCCGGCCCAGCACGTAGCAGGCCGGCACCCAGTTGACGAAGGCGAGCGGGAACATGAAGGTGACGCCCCGCACGAAGTCCTTCCCGAACACGGTCGGCGGGTACTGGAGCAGCGTCGTACCGCCGTACGTGAACGCGTTCTGCACCTCCGCCGCGTCCTGAGCGAAGATCTGGAAGGCAGCGCCCGCCACGAACACCGCGCAGAAGATCACCGCGCCGCTGAGCACCATCACCGGCACCAGCAGCACCTTGGCCGCGCTCCAGTCGACGTCCACCGAGGCCAGTGCCCAGACCAGCACCACCGTGCCCTGGGTGATCCGGCCCAGGCGGCGCACTGCGAAGTGGTCCGCGCCGATCTGCGCGAGCACCGGCGCGGGCCGCACCAGCAGGGTGTCGAAGGAGCCGTCGCGGATCCGGGAACCCAGCACGTCCATCGAGCCGAGCACCAGGTCGGCGATCCCGAAGGCGGTCACCGAGAGGCCGTAGAGGAAGGCGATCTCGGGCAGCCGCCAGCCGCCCAGCGCGTCGACCTGCGAGAACATCAGCAGGATCCCGACGAAGTCCAGACCCGTCACCGCCAGGTTTCCGCACACCGTGACGACGAAGGAGGTGCGGTAGGTCATGGCGGAGCGGATCCACATGCCCGCGATCAGCCGGTACGCCCGCAGCCCTTCGCCCAGCCGGGAACCCCGGACCACCTCGGTCCCTTGCGTCGCCTCAGCCACCCTGCACCACCACCCGCCGCGTCGCCGCCTGCTGGAGCAGCCGCCCGGCCGCCAGCAGCACCACCGCCCACGCCGCCTGGAAGGCATAGGCGCTGAGCGGGTCCGTCTCGCCCATCAGGACGTCCGCCGGCATCTGGAGCTGCGCCGCCCAGGGCAGGGCCCGCACGATGTCGCCGAGGACGCCCGGGAAGGCGTTCAGCGGGAAGACCATGCCCGAGCAGAAGACCCCGAGGATCATCACGGCCTGCGAGATGCCCTGGCCGTCCAGCAGCCAGAACGCGCTCAGGGCGGCGAGGTACCGGATCCCGAAACTGACGAGCATCGCGAGCAGCAGCGCCACCAGCAGGGCGGCCCAGGAGGTGACGTCCGTGGGCAGCGCCATCGGGAAGAACAGCGCCCCGAAGGTGAAGGGGATCACGCCGCGTCCCAGCAGCTGGAACAGCGACCGGCCCAAGTCGCCTGCCAGCCACCACAGTTGGAGGTCGGCCGGCCGGTACAGGTCGACCGCGATCTCGCCCGTGCGGATGCGGTCCATCAGGTCCTTCTCGGCACCGCCGCCCTGGATGGCCAGCGTCGAGTAGAGACACTGCCCCAGCCAGACGTAGGTGACCGCCTGCGCCTGGTCGTATCCACCGAGATGGGGCTTCTGCTCCCACAGCGCGAGGTACGTGTAGACCAAGATCACACCGAAGACGGTGTTGGTGAACACCCCGGCGAGCGTCGCCGCCCGGTACGTCGCGTACCGTCTGAATCCACCCGCCGCGACGGCCGCGTACAACCGCCCCGAACCCACATCCACAGCCCTCCTCGGCCCGCCGACACCGAAGCGCAGGAGCCTAGTGCGCAGGTGGCGGGGCGGGCCACCCATTTTCCGGGCGAGACGCGCGCCATATCCGGGAACGGAACGGATGGTGCGAGAGTCTTCAACAGGGGGCGCAGAAGGCGTACGAGGTCGTACGGGAACGTACGACGCGAAATCAGGAGTCCGTGCACGACATGAGCGACCAGCCGCAGCAGCCGACCGAGGGCTGGGCACCGAGAGACCCACAGACGGTTGAAGAGCCCGGCGGGGAGAAGAAGGCCAAGCGGCCCAAGCGCACGGGCTGGCGACGGCTGATCCCGACCTGGCGCATGGTGCTGGGCACCTTCGTCCTCGGGCTGCTGGTCCTGGCAGGGCTGTTCTACCTCGGCTACTCCATGGTCAAGATCCCGCCGGCCAACGCGCTCGCCACCAAGCAGTCCAACGTCTACCTGTACGCCGACGGCAGCCAGCTCGCCCGCGACGGCGAGGTCAACCGCGAGAACGTCTCCCTCTCGCAGGTCTCCAAGGACGCCCAGCACGCCGTCCTCGCCGCCGAGGACCGCGACTTCTACACCGAGTCCGCGATCGACCCGAAGGCCATGCTGCGGGCCGCGTGGAACACCGCCACCGGCAAGGGCAAGCAGTCCGGCTCCACGATCACCCAGCAGTACGTGAAGAACTACTACCTGGCCCAGGAGCAGACGGTCACCCGCAAGGCCAAGGAGTTCTTCATCTCGATCAAGCTGGACCGCGAGAAGTCCAAGGACGAGATCCTCGAGGGCTACCTCAACACCAGTTACTTCGGCCGCAACGCCTACGGCATCCAGGCCGCCGCCCAGGCCTACTACGGCCAGGACGCCGTCGAGCTCGACCCGGCCCACGCCGCCTACCTCGCCGCGCTGGTCAACGCGCCGAGCGAGTACGACGTCGTCGCCCACCCCGAGAACAAGGGTACGGCCGAGGCCCGCTGGAACTACGTCCTGGACGGCATGGTCAAGAAGGGCTGGCTCGCCCAGTCGGAGCGCACCGGCCTGAAGTTCCCGATGCCGAAGGAGCAGACCGTCTCCACCGGGCTGTCCGGGCAGCGCGGCTACATCAGGGACGCGGTCGAGGACTACATCCTCACCAACAAGATCCTCACCAAGGAGCAGCTGGAGGCGGGCGGTTACCGCATCACCACCACCCTGGACAAGACCAAGCAGAACGCCTTCGTGAAGGCGGTCAACGACCAGGTGATCGACAAGCTCGACAAGAAGGACAACAAGGCCGACACCTACGTCCGCGCGGGCGGCGCCTCCGTCGACCCGAAGACCGGCAGGCTCGTCGCGATGTACGGCGGCATCGACTACGTCAAGCAGTACACGAACGGCGCGACCCGCGGCGACTTCCAGGTCGGCTCCATCTTCAAGCCCCTCGTCCTCGCCGCGGCCGTCCAGAACGACTCCAGGACGCAGGACGGGCAGACGATCACCCCGAACACGTACTACGACGGCACCAACAAGCGTCCCGTCGTGGGCTGGAGCGGCGGCAGCTACGCCCCCGAGAACGAGGACCAGGGCTCCTACGGCGAGATCACCGTCCGCGAGGCCACCGACAAGTCCGTCAACTCGGTGTACGCGCAGATGGCCGTCGACGTCGGCTCCGACAAGGTCAAGCAGACCGCGATCGCCATGGGCATCCCGGCCGACACCCCCGACCTGACGGCGACCCCGTCCATCGCCCTCGGCGTGAACACCGCGAGCGTCCTCGACATGGCGCAGGCCTACGCGACCCTCGCCAACCACGGCAGGCACGGCACGTTCACGATGATCGACAAGATCACCAACGGCGAGGAGACCGTCCCGCTGCCCGCGCAGAAGACCCGCCAGGTCATCAGCCGCGAGGCCGCCGACACCACCACCTCGGTCCTTCAGAGCGTCGTCCAGAACGGCACCGCCACCGCCGCCCTGGCCGCCGGCCGCCCCGCCGCCGGCAAGACCGGCACCGCCGAGGAGGACACTGCGGCCTGGTTCGCGGGCTACACCCCCCAGCTCGCCACGGTCGTCTCCGTGATGGGTCAGGACCCGGTGACCGCCGCCCACAAGTCGCTGTACGGCGCGCTCGGTCTCCAGCGCGTCAACGGCGGCGGTCCGCCCGCCCAGATCTGGGCGCAGTACACCAAGGCCGCCCTCAAGGGGAAGCCGGCCGCCGACTTCGACCTGGAGCTCCAGCCGGGCGCCGAGAACCAGGCCCCCGGCACCCAGGCCCCCGTCGAGCCGTCCACCGAGGGCCAGGACAACGGCGGCACCACGACCGGCGGCGACACCGGCGGCCAGGACAACGGGGGCGCGACCCAGGGGCCGACGCAGGGCCAGTCCCAGGGGCAGACCCAGGGCCAGGACAACGGCGGCACCACGACCGGCGGCGACACGACGGGCGGCGACACCGGCGGTACGACGACCGACGGGGGCACGACCGGCGGCACCACCGGGGACACCTCCGGCGGCACCACCGACGGCGGCACCACGGGTGACGCGGCCGGGGGCGCGAACGGGGACTCGCCGAGCGGCGGGGCGGCGACCGGCGGCCAGAACCCGGCGATCCTCGGCACCCGCGAGGAGTGACGGCGCGGCCGGGGCCGGAGGGACCGGGTGTCAGTGACCCGAGGTCGCCTTCAGCCCCACCACGGCGACCAGCAGCAGGCACACGAAGAAGATCCGCGCGGCGGTGACCGGCTCCCCCAGCACCACCATGCCGAGCACCGCCGCACCGGCCGCCCCGATCCCGACCCAGACGCCGTAGGCGGTACCGATGGGAAGGGACTTGGCGGCGCAGGAGAGCAGGATCATGCTGGCGACGATGCCGGCGCCGGTGAACAGACTGGGCACGAGCCGGGTGAATCCCTCGGTGTACTTCATACCGACCGACCAGCCGACTTCGAGCAGACCGGCGACGACGAGCAGAACCCAGGCCATGAGAGGCACCTCCGAGACGACTGACTGGCTGACTGCGGGGTGCGTCGTCTTTCCCAGTGCTCTTACGGCGGTCCCGGTACGGCGCGTCTCGTCGGGCTCCCTTCGAAGGTAGCAAGGAAACGGCGAAAGGGGCCGGTGACGATGGTCACCGGCCCCTTTCGCCGTCGTATTACAGGTACAAGCCGGTCGAGTCCTCGGAACCCTCGAACCGGTCGGCCGCCACCGCGTGCAGGTCGCGCTCCCGCATGAGGACGTACCCGACGCCCCGGACCTCGACCTCGGCGCGGTCCTCGGGGTCGTAGAGCACACGGTCGCCCGGCTCCACCGTACGGACGTTCTGTCCCACGGCGACGACCTCGGCCCAGGCCAGTCGCCGCCCGACGGCCGCGGTGGCCGGGATGAGGATGCCGCCGCCCGACCGTCGCTCGCCCTCACCGTTCTCCTGCCGCACGAGCACGCGGTCGTGCAGCATCCGGATGGGCAGCTTGTCGTGCGGGGTGTCGTTTCTCTTGGCGCTCACGCGACTGAACCTACCTGTCCTCGACGCCCGGGTACGCGGCCGGGTCAGCCCTTGCGGCGCCGGGCACCGAGGGCGAGAAGGCCCACGAGTCCCACGGCGACGAGGGCGACGGGCACGACGCGTTCGAGGCGGGGCGAGCCCTCCTCGTCCACGAACTGGGCCTTCACCTCGGTGACGGCCTTGTTGACGGAGACGTAGGCCCGTCCGAGCGTGTGGTCGATGTTGGAGACCACCTTGGCCCTGGCGTCCCCGACGATCGTCTTCGGGTGCACCCGCACCCCGATCTCGTCGAGGGTCTCGGCCAGCACCTCGCGGCGGCGCTTGATGTCCGCCTCGATCTGCGCCGGGGTTCTGATGTCCGACGTGTCCGCCACGGCAGGCCCTCCGAAGTCGCTTCGTACGTGTCCTGGACAGTCTGTCAGTTCCTTCGGCGACCGCACTGTCAGGACCCCCGGTTACGCTGACCCAATGAGCGAGCGACTCCAGCCCGGGGACGTGGCCCCCGCCTTCACCCTGCCCGACGCCGACGGCAACGACGTGTCCCTCTCCGCCCACAAGGGCCGCAAGGTCATCGTCTACTTCTACCCGGCCGCCCTGACCCCCGGCTGCACGAAGCAGGCCTGTGACTTCACGGACAACCTGGAGGTGCTGGCCGGCGCGGGCTACGACGTCATCGGCATCTCCCCGGACACCCCGGAGAAGCTGGCGAAGTTCCGTGACAAGGAGTCCCTCAAGGTCACCCTCCTCGCGGACCCGGAGAAGTCCGTGACGGAGGCCTACGGCGCGTACGGCGAGAAGAAGAACTACGGCAAGACGTACATGGGCGTCATCCGTTCCACGGTGATCGTGGACGAGGAGGGCAAGGTCGAACGGGCCCTGTACAACGTCCGCGCGACGGGCCACGTGGCAAAGATCATCAAGGACCTGGCCATCTGACCGGTTCCCTCCCGAACGGCCCGCACCGGTTTGCCTGGTGCGGGCCGCTTTACATTTCGGGCGTGACTGTCCGATAAGCGGTTCGCTACTCCGTACGGGCCGCGAACGTGAGCTCGGAACGGAGGGGGTTCGGTGGGGGCGAACGTCCACGAGCGGACGAAGAAGCTCGGGGTGGACGTCTCTCACTTCGAGCGTGAGGGTGCCAAGTGGACTCGGGACATCCTTCAGCCGGTCGTCGCGGCCTCGACGAGCGTCAATGACGTCCTGCGCCGACTCGGACTTGAAGTGGTCGGCGGCCACCACACCAACATCTCTCGGCGGATCAAGGCCTACGGCATCGACACCTCGCACTTCGCGCCGGTGGTGCGCACGGAGCGGCAGCGGTACAACCAGCGCCGCCGGACAGCCGAGGAGATCCTCGTCGAGAACACCTCGCCGGACGCACGCCGTGCGCCGAGCAGCCGCCTCAAGCGTGCGATGAGCGAGCAGGGCGTGGAGGAGCGCTGCGCCATGTGCGGGATCGAAGGGGTCTGGCTCGGCGAACCGCTCCCCCTGGAGGTCGACCACATCGACGGCAGTTGGCGGAACAACCGCGTCGAGAACCTGCGGCTGCTGTGTCCCAACTGCCACTCGACGACGGACAGTTACCGGGGGCGCAGTAAGGGTCGTGCGGCATGACCATCGGCATGCAGTACACCCGAGAGCAACTGATTGATGCGGCCGCCAAGTGTTCCGACATCGACGAGGTCATCACCTTCTTCGGCACTCACCCCTACCGCAATCTCCGTAGGCACCTTTACAGCCGTTTCGAACACTTCGGCATCGACGTTTCGCACTTCCCCCGCAGACGACGTGCAGTGGGACCTCCCCCCAGGCCCACCGCAGACGAGTTGCGACGCGCAATCGAGAACGCCGTCTCCATCGCAGGCGCCCTCCGCGCCTTGGACAGGCCCTGCAACGGCCAGCGGCGCACGCTGTTCCACCAGTGGGTCGCAGAGGACGGCCTGGACACTTCGCACTTTCTGGGGCAGGTACATCAGCTGGGCAGGTCAAGTTCGATGGCTAAGCACCCCGAGAACATTCTCGTCCGACACGGCAGCAAGCATCGGACAAAGACCTCGCTACTACGGCGAGGGCTCCGCGAAGTCGGTGTACCCGAGGAGGGCACCAAATGCGGCACCGGCCCCAAATGGCTCGGCAAGCCCATGACACTGGAGGTCGATCACATCAACGGGGACTGGCGCGATAACCGCCGAGAGAACCTGCGGCTGCTCTGCCCCAACTGCCACGCGATCACCAGTACGTGGTGCAGAGGAGGTCGACGAGCGGTCCACAGCGCCCAGTAGAGTAGACGACGCTGCGGGCCCGTATCCCAGCAGGCTAGAGGACGCCGGTTTAGATCCGGTGCGTCGTGGGTTCAAGTCCCACCGGGCCCACAGGAAAGCAAGGCCCTGCACCTTAGATTCTAAGGCGCAGGGCCTTGCTTCTAGGCTCAGCCCAACAACTCCCGCACCACCGGCACCAACGCCCGGAACGCCTGCCCACGGTGGCTGATCGCGTTCTTCTGCTCCGCTGTCAGCTCGGCGCAGGTCCGGCTCTCGCCGTCCGGCTGGAGGATCGGGTCGTAGCCGAAGCCGTTCGTGCCTGTCGGGGCGTGGCGGAGAGTGCCTCGCAGGCGGCCCTCGACCACCCGCTCCGTGCCGTCCGGCAGCGCCAGCGCCGCCGCGCAGGCGAAGTGGGCGGCCCGGTGTTCGTCGGCGATGTCGGAGAGCTGGGCCAGCAGGAGGTCCAGGTTGGCCTTGTCGTCTCCGTGCCGGCCCGACCAGCGGGCCGAGAAGATGCCGGGGGCGCCGCCCAGGACGTCGACGCAGAGGCCCGAGTCGTCGGCCACGGCGGGCAGGCCGGTCGCCTGGGCCAGGGCGTGGGCCTTCAGCAGGGCGTTCTCGGCGAAGGTGACGCCGGTTTCCTTGACGTCCGGGATCTCGGGGTACGCGTCCGCGCCGACGAGGTCGAACGGCAGGCCTGCGTCGGCGAGGATCGCGTGGAGCTCGGTGATTTTCCCGGCGTTGCGGGTGGCGAGGATCAGGCGGGTCATGCCGTCCAGTATCCAGCGCGGGTCAGGGGGTGCAGACCTTCGTCAACTCGCCCGCCGCGTCGGTGATCGGGCTGAGGTCGGGGGTCTGGTCGCCGTTCTTGACGGCCGTACGGACGTTGTTCACGGCCGTGTTGAGGTCGTCGACGGCTTTGTTGACGTCGGCGTTGTCGGTCTTGTCGCCGATCTCGTCGAGGTTCTGGTCGATGGAGGCGAGGGCCTCGTCGATCTGGGTGGGGTCGCTGGAGGCGTTCTCCACGGCCTGCTGGAGGTCGGTGACGCTGTCGGCGACGGCCTCGGCGGTCTGGACGCAGTCCAGTGCCTTGCTGACGGCGTCGCAGCCGGTCGTGAGGCCGAGGGTGAGTCCCGCGGCGGCCACTACGGCGGCGATGGTGAGACGGCGACTTCGGCGGCGTGGGCTCGCGGCCATGGTTCTGTTCCTCCTTTGGTCAGGCCTCAGGAGGCCCCCGTTGTCTGGCCGGGCGCCCGTTGTGCACAGCGGGCGCCCGTACCGGTGAAGACGCCGGTGCGGCCGGTCGGGTTGCCCGGACCGGCCGCTGTTCTTGGCGTTTCCTTTACCTTTCGAGGACGCTGTCGAGCGCCTTGGTCTGGAGGGCGGCGAGTTCCGTGCAGCCCAGGACGGCGAGGTCGAGGAGGGAGTTGAGCTCCTCGCGGGCGAAGGGCTCCGCCTCGGCGGTGCCCTGGACCTCGACGAAGCGGCCGTCGCCGGTGCAGACGACGTTCATGTCGGTGTCGGCGCGCACGTCCTCCTCGTAGCGCAGGTCGAGGAGGGGCACTCCGCCGACGATGCCGACGGAGACGGCGCTGACGGTTCCGGTCAGGGGCTTGCGGCCGGGCTTGACGAGCTTCTTGCCCTGGGCCCAGGCGACGGCGTCGGCGAGGGCGACGTAGGCGCCGGTGATGGCCGCCGTGCGGGTGCCGCCGTCGGCCTGGAGGACGTCGCAGTCCAGGACGATGGTGTTCTCGCCGAGCGCCTTGTAGTCGATGACCGCGCGCAGGGAGCGGCCGATGAGGCGGCTGATCTCGTGCGTGCGGCCGCCGATCTTGCCGCGGACGGATTCGCGGTCGCCGCGGGTGTTGGTGGCGCGGGGCAGCATGGAGTACTCGGCGGTCACCCAGCCCTCGCCGCTGCCCTTGCGCCAGCGGGGGACGCCTTCGGTGACGGAGGCGGTGCAGAAGACCTTGGTGTCACCGAAGGAGACGAGGACGGAGCCCTCGGCGTGCTTGCTCCAGCCGCGTTCGATGGTGACCGGGCGGAGTTGTTCGGGGGTGCGGCCGTCGATTCGAGACATGGGCCGAGCCTATCGGCCTCGCGGGCGAGGGTTCGGCGTGCTCAGCTCACTCCGCGACCGCTCACATCATGTCCTCGATCTCGGCGGCGATGGGGTCGGCGTCGGTGCCGATGACGACCTGGATCGCGGTGCCCATCTTGACGACTCCGTGGGCGCCGGCGGCCTTGAGGGCGCCGTCGTCGACGAGGGAGGCGTCGTGGACCTCGGTGCGCAGGCGTGTGATGCAGCCCTCGATCTCGTCGATGTTGTCGATGCCGCCGAGTCCCGCGACGATCTTCTCCGCCTTGGTGGCCATGTCGTTCTCCTCCTGCGCAGTTGGCCCAACTTCACGGGCGATTGAGCTGTTCGTACCGAAAGATGACGTGACAGCAGCTCCCTCGTCCGTGACTGGTCTACACCACCTGACAGGCGGTAGCCAACTCATGAGTCAGCCTTCGAGTGCCGAGACCGAGATCTCGCCCGCGCGTCGGCGGTGGCAGTCGGCGTTCCAGGGGCTCCAGAAGATGGGTCGCTCCCTTCAACTGCCCATCGCCGTGCTGCCGGCCGCGGGCATCCTGAACCGGCTGGGCCAGCCGGACGTGTTCGGGGCCGACGGCCTGGGCTGGACGAACGTGTCCAAGGTGATGGCGGGCGCGGGCGGGGCGCTGCTGGACGGTCAGTTGGGGCTGCCGCTGCTGTTCTGCGTGGGTGTGGCCATCGGGATGGCGAAGAAGGCGGACGGGTCGACGGCGCTGGCGGCGGTGGCGGGGTTCCTCGTCTACTTCACGGTGCTCCGGCAGTTCCCGGAGGACTGCCCGAACGGGGCGAAGGCGGTGCCGAACATCGGGTGCCAGGCGACCGTCGATCACACGGTGGTGGCGTTCACTTACCAGAATCCCGGGGTGTTCGGCGGCATCGTGATGGGGCTGCTGACGGCGTTCTTCTGGCAGCGGTACCACCGCACCAAGCTGGTGGACTGGCTGGGCTTCTTCAACGGCCGTCGTCTGGTGCCGATCATCATGGCGTTCGTGGCGATCGTGTTCGCGGCGCTGTGTCTGTGGGTGTGGCCGCCGATCGGTGACGGTCTGGAGAACTTCAGCGACTGGCTGACGGACGCGGGGGCGTGGGGGTCGGGGCTGTTCGGGGTGGCGAACCGGGCGTTGCTGGTGATCGGGCTGCACCAGTTCCTGAACGTGCCCATCTGGTTCCAGTTCGGGACGTACACGAAGCCGGACGGTATGCAGGTGCACGGTGACATCAACATGTTCCTGGCGGGCGACCCGCACGCGGGGCAGTTCCTGTCGGGGTTCTTCCCGATCATGATGTTCGCGCTGCCGGCGGCGGCGCTGGCGATCACGCACTGTGCGAAGCCGGCGCGGCGCAAGGAGGTCGGCGGGCTGATGCTGTCGGTGGCGCTGACGTCCTTCGTGACGGGGATCACCGAGCCGATCGAGTACTCGTTCCTGTTCGTCGCGCCGGTGCTGTACGCGGTGCACGCGGTGCTGACGGGTGTGTCGATGGCGGTGACGTGGGGGCTCGGGGTGCATGACGGCTTCAGCTTCTCGGCCGGGCTGATCGACTACGTCATCAACTGGAACCTGGCGACGAAGCCGTGGGCGATCGTGCCGATCGGGCTGTGTTTCGCGGCCGTCTACTACGCGGTCTTCCGTTTCGCGATCACCCGGTTCGACCTCGAGACGCCGGGCAGGGAGCCGGAGGAGGAGGTCGAGGACGTCACCAAGGTGTAGTCCTCCGGTTGCAAAACTGACGGGTTCCTTATAACGCCCCCATCGTGTACAACAGGTCTACACCACTGAGTGGTGTAGACCACCCGATGGAGGAAGCGTTATGAGCACCGCCACCGCGCCCACGGCGCCACCCGCGAAGAAGCGGGGATCAGGCCTGTTCCAGGGCCTGCAGAAGGTAGGCCGAAGCCTTCAGCTGCCGATCGCCGTGCTGCCGGCGGCGGGCATCCTGCTGCGTCTGGGGCAGCCGGACTCGCAGGAGCGGTTCCACATCAACGCCGACGTGGCGAAGGTGTTCGCCGGTGCCGGCGGTGCCCTGCTGGACAGCTCCTTCGGTCTGCCGCTGCTCTTCTGCATAGGCGTGGCCATCGGCTTCGCGAAGAAGTCCGACGGCTCGACGGCGCTGGCGGCGGTGGTGGGCTTCCTCGCCTACTACGCGGTGATCCACCAGTACCCGATCAAGGACGGGCACGAGGGCGCGACCTACACGGCGACCGGCCTCGGCGGCGGCTTCTGGCAGAAGGGCACCGAGGCAGCGACGACCGCGACCTTCCAGAACCCGGGTGTGCTCGGCGGCATCATCCTCGGTCTGCTGACGGCGGTCCTGTGGCAGCGCTACCACCGCAAGAAGCTCGTCGACTGGCTCGGCTTCTTCAACGGCCGCCGTCTCGTCCCGATCATCACGGCCGCCGTCGGCACGGTCCTCGGTGTCCTGGTGGTCCTGGGCTGGGAGCCCATCGGCAATGTCATCACCAACTTCGGTGAGTGGATGACCGGCCTCGGCTCCTTCGGCTCGGCCCTCTTCGGTCTCATCAACCGCGCGCTGATCCCGATCGGCATGCACCAGTTCGTCAACTCGGTGGCCTGGTTCCAGATCGGCGACTACACCAACTCCGCGGGCACCGTCTTCCACGGCGACCTGCCCCGCTTCTTCGCCGGTGACCCGACCGCCGGTATGTTCATGACCGGCTTCTTCCCGATCATGATGTTCGGCCTGCCGGCCGCCGCCCTCGCGATCGCGCACTCGGCCCGCCCCGAGCGCCGCAAGGCCGTGCTGGGCATGATGATGTCGATGGCTCTGACCTCGTTCTTCACGGGTGTCACCGAGCCGATCGAGTTCACCTTCATGTTCATCGCGCCGGTGCTCTACGCCATCCACGCGGTCCTCACCGCGATCTCGATGGCCGTCACCTGGGCGCTCGGCATGCACATGGGCTTCAGCTTCTCGGCCGGCTTCATCGACGTCTTCATCAACTGGGGCATCTCCACCAAGCCCTGGCTGCTGATCCCGGTCGGCCTGGCCTTCGGCGCGATCTACTACGTCGTCTTCCGCTTCGCCATCGTCAAGTTCAACCTCCCCACCCCGGGCCGCGAGCCCGAGGAGGAGCTGGAGGATCTCACCAAGGCGTAGGAACGGCCTCACCGCGTGCGAAGGCCCCCGGAGTCCTGAACCTCTCCGGGGGCCTTCGGCATGTCGTAGGGGCTAGATGTCGTACGACTGTCTCGGCGCCGCCAGGGACACCGGGCCGTCGTACACCGCGCGCGCGTCGGCGAGGTTGACCTGGGGGTCGGTCCACGGGGGGATGTGGGTGAGGACCAGGCGGCGGGCGCCTGCCCGGGTCGCCGTCTCTCCCGCCTCGCGGCCGTTGAGGTGCAGGTCGGGGATGTTCTCCTTGCCGTGCGTGAAGGCGGCCTCGCACAGGAACAGGTCGGTGTCGCGGGCGAGTTCGGTGAGCGCGGGGCTGAGGCCGGTGTCGCCGGAGTACGTGAGCGACGTGCCGCCGTGCTCGACGCGGATGCCGTACGCCTCCACCGGGTGGGCCACGCGCTCCGTGTGGACGGTGAAGGGGCCTATGTCGAAGGTGGACGGCTTGACCGTGTGGAAGTCGAAGACCTCGCTCATGGAGGAGGCGGTGGGGGTGTCGGCGTAGGCCGTGGTCAGGCGGTGTTCGGTGCCTTCGGGGCCGTAGACCGGGATGGGGTCGCAGCGGCCGCCTTCGTGGCGGTAGTAGCGCGCGACGAAGTACGCGCACATGTCGATGCAGTGGTCGGCGTGCAGATGGCTGAGGAAGATCGCGTCGAGGTCGTAGAGACCGCAGTGGCGCTGCAACTCGCCAAGGGCACCGTTGCCCATGTCGAGAAGCAGCCGGAAGCCGTCGGCCTCGACGAGGTAGCTCGAGCAGGCCGATTCCGCGGACGGGAACGACCCCGAGCAGCCGACGACGGTGAGCTTCATAAAGCAGAAACCTCCGCTGGCGGGAAACTTTTCTGGGAAGGAGACGGGGGTCGTGCGGTTCGTCGAGCGTAAGGCGCAAAACCTCTGGTCGCTCCTCCGCCAAGGGCTGTTGTGGGCGAACTCACCTGTGCTGTCACCGGTTCGGCTGGACCAAGGGCGCGTAGGGAGTGTGACCGCGCTAACGGCTTGAGCAGAGGGCGCGCGGCGCTGATCGCGCGCCGGTACCGTCTCCTCATGGACACGTCCTGGTGGCTCGCGCTCGCGGCGGTGATACTGCTCGGACTCGTCGCCACGCTCGTGGACGGCTGGGGGCGGGGGCACCGGCCCCGGGGGCGGGCGGACCGTACGACCAGGCCGTCCGGGCGTTCGACGGGGGTGCGGCCGCGGCCCGCGGAGATCTGGTGGGCACAGGTGCCGTACGAGGACGGGTCGGGCGCCAAGGACCGGCCCTGTCTGGTGCTGGCCGTGCACGGCCGGCGGGCCACGGTCGCGAAGATCACCAGCAAGTACCACGACGAGCGGGCCGGGGTGATCCCGTTGCCGCCGGGCTCGGTGGGCGACGCGCGGGGCCGGGCGAGCTTCCTGGAGACGAACGAGCTGCGTCAGGTGCGGGTCGGGGACTTCCGCCGCAAGGCCGGAGTGGTGGACCCGGTCCTGTGGGACCAGGTCAGACACCTCGCGACCTGAGGCCTGTCCGGCGGACAGGCCTCAGCGGGTCACGCCCAGAGCTGGCCCTGGAGGGTCTCGATGGCTTCCTCTGTCGTGGCCGCCGTGTAGACGCCCGTGGACAGGTACTTCCAGCCGCCGTCGGCCACCACGAAGACGATGTCGGCGGACTCCCCCGCCTTGAGCGCCTTGTTGCCGACGCCGATCGCCGCGTGCAGGGCGGCACCCGTGGAGACGCCCGCGAAGATGCCCTCCTGCTGGAGGAGCTCACGGGTGCGGGTGACCGCGTCCGCCGAGCCGACCGAGAAGCGGGTGGTGAGGACGGAGGCGTCGTACAGCTCCGGTACGAAGCCCTCATCGAGGTTGCGGAGCCCGTACACCAGGTCGTCGTAGCGCGGCTCGGCGGCGACGATCTTCACGTCCGGCTTGTGCTCGCGCAGGTAGCGGCCGACGCCCATCAGGGTGCCGGTGGTGCCGAGGCCGGCGACGAAGTGGGTGATGGAGGGGAGGTCGGCGAGGATCTCCGGGCCGGTGGTGGCGTAGTGAGCGCCCGCGTTGTCCGGGTTGCCGTACTGGTAGAGCATCACCCAGTCGGGGTGCTCGGCGGACAGCTCCTTGGCGACCCGTACGGCGGTGTTGGAGCCGCCCGCGGCCGGCGAGGAGATGATCTCGGCGCCCCACATGGCGAGCAGGTCCCGGCGCTCCTGCGAGGTGTTCTCGGGCATCACGCAGACGATCCGGTAGCCCTTGAGCTTCGCGGCCATCGCCAGCGAGATGCCGGTGTTGCCGGAGGTGGGCTCCAGGATCGTGCAGCCCGGGGTCAGCCGGCCGTCCTTCTCCGCCTGCTCGATCATGTGCAGGGCGGGGCGGTCCTTGACCGAGCCGGTGGGGTTGCGGTCCTCCAGCTTGGCCCAGATGCGGACGTCGGCGGACGGCGACAGCCGCGGCAGGCGCACCAGAGGGGTGTTGCCCACCGCGGCCAGCGGGGAGTCGTAACGCATCGACGATCAGGCCATGCCGCCGGCCACGGCCGGCAGGATCGTGACGTTGTCGCCGTCGGTGAGCTTGGTGTTGATCCCGTCGAGGAAGCGGACGTCCTCGTCGTTCAGGTAGACGTTGACGAAGCGGCGCAGCTCACCGCCGTCCACGATGCGGGCCTGGACGCCCGCGTGCCGGGTCTCGAGGTCGGCGAAGAGCTCGGCGAGGGTGTTCCCGTTGCCCTCCACCGCCTTCTGGCCGTCGGTGTAGGTGCGGAGGATGGTCGGGATGCGGACCTCGATGGCCATGGTTGCGGGCTCCTGTCGGGAAGTGTCTGGTCGGGTGGGCGCACGACGACGCGCGCCGCGGCTCACGGCCGTACGGCGGCAGGGAACGTCAACAGATGGCGCTGTTCAGCCTGCACAGGTCGACGTGCAGCCGCGCCACGAGCAGGATGCTCGGCGCCTTCTCGCTCACGTCGTTCAGAACCATGGGCTCATCGTATCGATTCCCGGTCCGGGTCCCGGAGTGTGATCTCGCATGCTGGATGGATTCTGACCGGACTGTGAGATCGGTAGGCGGTTGGGAGATCAATAGGCCTCGACGACCGTGACCTCCTCCTCCGTGACCTCGCCTTCCACGATCCGGTACGAGCGGAACTGGAAGTCGCCGAGGCCGTCGGTGTCCGCGGTGGAGACCAGGACGTAGTGGGCGCCGGGCTCGTTGGCGTAGGAGATGTCGGTGCGGGAGGGGTAGGCCTCGGTCGCGGTGTGGGAGTGGTAGACGATCACCGGCTCCTCGTCGCGGTCGTCCATCTCCCGGTAGAGCTTGAGGAGGTCGCCGGAGTCGAACTCGTAGAAGGTCGGGGACATCGCCGCGTTGAGCATCGGGATGAAGCGCTCCGGGCGGTCCGAGCCGGCCGGGCCCGCGACGACTCCGCACGCCTCGTCGGGGTGGTCCTTGCGGGCGTGCGCGACGATCTGGTCCACGAGGGCCTGGGTGATGGTCAGCATGGTGGTCAGGATAAGCAGAAGGGCTGCCCGGTACCGAGGAGTGGTACGGGGCAGCCCATATGCCGGACGTGCCGGGACGTTCCCTAGCCGGAGACCTTCTCGAGCTCCGGCTTCTGCCGGTCCGCGACCTGCGGGTTCCGGGCCTTCAGCACGACCCAGCCGACGCCGAGGGCGACCGCCCACACGGCGAGCACGTACAGGCTGATCCGGGACTCGGAGTCCTTCATGATCAGGCCGGTCACGAAGAGCAGGAACACGATGGCGATCCATGAGCCCACCGAGCCGCCCGGCGCCGGGAAGGACGAGGCGGGCAGGCGTCCCGCCTCGACCGCGCGCCGGTAGCGGACGTGACTGACGAGGATCATGAGCCAGGTCCAGATGCCGGCGCCGACCGCCACCGAGGTGACGTAGGCGAACGCCTTCTCCGGGACGACGTAGTTCAGGACCACGCCGATGCCCATGAAGGCCACCGAGACGGTGATGCCCAGCGCGGGCGTCTTGGTGGAGGAGAGCCTGCCGAAGACGGTGGGGGCCTCGCCGCTGTCGGCCAGGTTCCGCAGCATGCGGCCGGTGGAGTACATGCCGGAGTTGCAGGACGACAGGGCCGCGGTCAGGACCACGAAGTTGACGATGCCGGCGCCCGCCGGGATGCCGATCTTCGCGAAGGCCTCGACGAACGGGGAGACGCCGGGGGCGAACTCGGTCCACTTCACGACGCAGAGGATGACGGTGAGCGCGCCGACGTAGAAGAGGGCGATCCGCCACGGGAGGGTGTTGATGGCCTTGGGGAGCGTCTTCTCGGGGTTCTCGGACTCGCCCGCGGTGACACCGACGAGCTCGACGGCGAGGTAGGCGAACATGACGCCCTGCAAGGTCATCAGGGACGAGCCGATGCCGTTGGGGAAGAAGCCGTCGAACTCCCACAGGTTGGAGACGGCGGCGGTGTCACCGGCGTCGCTGAAGCCGAAGGTGAGGACGCCGAGGCCGATCACGATCATGCCGATGAGGGCGGTGACCTTGATCATGGAGGCCCAGAACTCGATCTCGCCGAACAGCTTCACCGAGATCAGGTTCGCCGTGAACAGGACGACCAGGAAGACCAAGGCCGTCACCCACTGCGGGATGCCCGGGAACCAGTAGTGGATGTAGATCGCGGCGGCCGTCAGTTCGGCCATGCCGGTGACGACCCACATCAGCCAGTACGTCCAGCCGGTGAAGTAGCCGAAGAACGGGCCGAGGAACTCGCGGGAGTACTCCGCGAAGGAGCCGGAGACCGGACGGTAGAGCAGCAGCTCGCCGAGGGCCCGCATGATGAAGAAGATGATCACGCCCGCGAGGGCGTACATCAGGATGAGACTGGGACCGGCCTTGGCGATGTTCGCCCCGGCGTTGAGGAAGAGCCCGACGCCGATGGCGCCGCCGATCGCGATCATCTGGACCTGACGGCTGCCGAGTCCGCGCTCGTACCCCTCTTCGGGTGCCTTCTCGGAGGTCATACGTGTGGTGCGCCTTTCTCCATGCCGAACCGGGCCTCTGGTCGGCCACGGATCGGGTTTCGATCCCCCCGGATTGATGGAGTGGTGCCAGGCCGGTGGTTACCGGCGCTGTGGCGCACCCGGGCGAACATAAGGGTGGTGTCCGGCCGGGCGGTCGTGAAGATTTATCACGGCCGCAACAGAGATCACCCGGGCGCGATGTGGCGCAGAGCACAGGGAGAAGCGGACAAAGGGCGCGGGGACGGAACGAAAGCCGTCAGCGTGGTGACGTGATCGTTATCCGGATTTGAGCGTCCTCTGAGCGAGCACAGAACCGTCACATCTCACGGCATAAGGGTCGTCACGAGGGTCTCCTGGAGGCCGCCGAGCCAGAGGTAGGCCATCACCATGGGCTTGCGCGGGTCCTCGTCCGGGAGCCGGTAGAGGAGGTCGGTGTCCTCCTCGTCGGTGATGTCGAGGCGGGAGCCGATCGCGAGGCGCAGGTCGTTGAGGGCGCCGAGCCACTGCCGGGACTCGTCGGTCGACAGCTTGAGGACCGCACCCCCGTCGCCCGCGACCTGGAGCGCGTCCAGGGTGCGGACCACCGCGAGGGCGTTCTCGCGCTTGCCGGCCCGCAGGTCGTTCTCGGTGTAGCGGCGGAACTCCGAGGAGTACGCCCGCTGTTCCTCGGCAGCCGCGGCCTCCGGGGTGCCCTCGGGGTCGCTGTAGGCGTCCGGGAACAGCCGCTTGAGCACCGGGTCGGAGGGCGGCTCGCTCGGCCCCTCGGCGAAGAGCTCGGCGAGCGGGTCGTCGGGGGCGTCCTCGGCGGGCCCCGGCCCGATGAGTTCGAGGAGCTGGACGGCCAGCGACCGGATGATGGAGATCTCGACCTCGTCGAGGGCGACGGCCGCGCCGCCGCCGGGGATCGGTTCGAAGGTTCCTGGCATCAGGGAGTGTCCTCGGGGATCGGGTCGGCCGGGTGGGGCGGGTGCTTCGCGGACGGGGTCGGGCGAGTTCGAACGAGGTCGAACGGGGTCGGGCGGGGTCCGGTGCGGCCGGTCGCGAGACGGACATGAGGCGGCGGGGGCGGCCGTAAGGCCCCGAGGGCGGGAGCGGCCTCGCGTGCGCAGGCTTCCGGGACGCCGGGGCGGTTCCAGAGGGCGCGCACGGAGTGGACGCGCTACTTCCGGTCCTGCTGGAGGGTGGCCCACAGGCCGTATCCGTGCATCGCCTGCACGTCGCGTTCCATCTCCTCGCGGCTGCCGCTGGAGACGACCGCCCGGCCCTTGTGGTGGACGTCCATCATGAGCTTGGTGGCCTTGTCCTTCGAGTACCCGAAGTACGTCTGGAAGACGTAGGTCACGTAGCTCATGAGGTTGACGGGGTCGTTGTGCACGATCGTGACCCAGGGGACGTCCGGCTCGGGTACGGCGAAGACCTCCTCCGCCGACTCGGTGCGTTCGATCTCTACGGGAGCGGGTGACGTCACACGGCCCATGCTGCCACGGGCACCATAAATCGTCACACTGACGCGAAGTGGGGTAGCATCCGTTGTTATGAACACAGCGGACCTTGGGCTGCCGGTGGACGTTCCCTCGACGGCGCTCTTCACGGACCAGTACGAGCTCACGATGGTGCAGGCCGCCCTGAAGGCGGGTACCGCCGAACGGCGGAGCGTGTTCGAGGTCTTCACCCGCCGGCTGCCGGACGGGCGGCGCTACGGCGTCGTCGCGGGCACCGGCCGGGTGCTCGACGCGGTGGAGAACTTCCGCTTCGACGCGGACGTCATCGGCTTCCTGCGGGAGCGGGACATCGTCGACGAGGAGACCCTCGACTGGCTCGGCTCCTACCGCTTCGGCGGGGACATCTGGGGCTACCCGGAGGGCGAGGTGTACTTCCCGGGCTCGCCGATCATGCGGGTGGAGGGCTCCTTCGCCGAGTGCGTGCTCCTGGAGACCGTCATCCTGTCGATCCTCAACCACGACTCCGCGATAGCCGCGGCCGCCTCCCGGATGTCCTCGGCCGCCGGGGACCGGCCCCTCATCGAGATGGGCGCCCGCCGCACCCACGAGCTGTCCGCGGTCGCCGCCTCCCGCGCCGCCTACGTCGGCGGCTTCGCCACCACCTCCGACCTCGCCGCCGGCTTCCGCTACGGCATCCCCACCGTCGGCACCTCCGCCCACGCCTTCACCCTCCTGCACGACCGGGAGCGGGACGCCTTCCAGGCCCAGGTGAACTCGCTGGGCCGCGGCACCACCCTGCTCGTCGACACGTACGACGTCACCGAGGCGGTCCGTACGGCCGTCGAGGTGGCCGGGCCCGAGCTGGGGGCCGTGCGCATCGACTCCGGCGATCTGCTGCTGGTCGCGCACCGGGTGCGGCAGCAGCTGGACGAGCTGGGCGCGAAGGGGACGCGGATCATCGTCACCTCCGACCTTGACGAGTACGCCATCGCCTCGCTGGCCGTGGCCCCGGTGGACGCTTACGGCGTCGGCACCCAGCTGGTGACCGGGTCCGGGCACCCGACCGCGTCGATGGTCTACAAGCTGGTCGCGCGGGCCGAGTCCGACGACCCGAAGGCGCCGCTGATCCCGGTCGCGAAGAAGTCCTCCGGCGGCAAGAGCTCGGTCGGCGGCCGCAAGTGGGCCGCGCGGCGGCTGGACGCGGAGGGGATCGCGGAGGCCGAGGTGGTGGGCACCGGAGCGGTGCCGCCCGCGCTCGCGGACCGGCAGCTGCTCGTCGAGCTGGTCAAGGGCGGCGAGGTCGTCGCACGGGAGCCGCTGGACGTCGTACGGGACCGGCACGCGGCCGCGCGGGCCAACCTGCCGTTGTCGGCGACCCAGTTGTCGCGCGGGGAACCCGTCCTTCCGACGGAGTACGTCACCGGGCGCACGGGTAGCTAGAGTCTGTCCGGCCGATCGGGCCGGCTCCCCCACGAGGTCGTCCGGGCACGGCGGATCCGGCAAGCGACGACAACACGGCAGCTCGGTGCGCCGGCCCGCACGACGCCGGCGTGATCCGCCGGACGGGCCCGGCGGCTGTCGTACCGAACGCGCCCGGCCATGCCCCCTCCCGCCGGGTGCCCGCAGTCTCTAGGCTCATAAGTTCACTCACCAGTCGAAGGACACCCACCATGCGCCGCGCCTTGATCGTCGTCGACGTGCAGAACGACTTCTGCGAGGGGGGCAGTCTCGCGGTGGCCGGCGGCGCCGACGTGGCCGCCGCCGTCACCGAACTGATCGGACAGGCGGCGGGCTCCGGCTACCAGCACGTGGTGGCCACCCGGGACCACCACATCGCGCCCGGCGGTCACTTCGCCGACAACCCCGACTTCGTGCACTCCTGGCCCGCGCACTGTGTCGCCGGCACCGAAGGGGTCGGGTTCCACCCCAACTTCGCTCCGGCCGTGGCCTCCGGCGCCATCGACGCCGTGTTCGACAAGGGGGCGTACTCGGCGGCGTACAGCGGTTTCGAGGGCACCGACGAGAACGGCGTGACGCTGGCCGAGTGGCTGCGGACGCGGGACGTCACTGAGGTGGACGTGGTCGGGATCGCCACGGACCACTGCGTACGGGCCACGGCGCTGGACGCGGCGCGCGAGGGCTTCCGCACCCAGGTCCTGCTCGACCTGACCGCGGGCGTCGCCGAGGCCACCACCGAGCGGGCGATCGAGGAGCTGCGCGAGGCGGGCGTGGAGCTCACGGGCAAGCCGGTGGTGTGACACGCACCGGGGCGGCGGGCCGGACCCCTGTGGTCCGGGTGACCCGTCCTAACCCCCGGTGTCCTGCCTCGGTACCCCCGGCTTGGTGTGGAGGACCTCGCGGGCCTGGTCGGCGGCGCGGGTGATGCTTTCCGAGATGAAGTCCAGGAAGCGGGCCATGTTCTCCAGGCGGGTGGCGGCCGGGGTGCCCGAGCCGAGGACCGGGACGCCCTGGCGTGCGGTCTCGGCGACCTGGGCGGTGGAGCGGGCGCTGGCCATCATCGCCTCGTACATGATCTCGTCGTCGACGACATAGCGCTCCCGTCGGCGCTCGTCGCGCTCCCGCCGGACCATCCCCTGGCCCTCCAGGAACGCGACCGCCTTGGACACGGACGCCGGACTGACCTGGAGGCGTCCCACCAGGTCGGCCGCGGTGAGGCTGCCCTCGTCGCTGAGGGTGAGCGAGGCCATCACCCTGGCCATCATCTTGGGCGTGCCGGACTGCATGAAGACGGTGGTCAGCGTCTCCTCGTACGCCCGCACCGCGTCCGCGTCCCGCCCGTGCGCCTGCGGGGGCGCCTCCGTTCCCCTGGGCGCGGCCTGCCTGCGCCGGTGGGCGCGGTGTTCGGTGGCGCGGTGGGCGAGGTCGGCACGGTAGGCGGTGGGGCCGCCGTTGCGCATGACCTCGCGGGTGACGGTCGAGGTCGGCCGGTCCAGGCGTCGGGCGATCTCCGCGTAGGCGAGCCCGTCGGCCAGTCCCAGCGCGATCTGCTGCCGTTCCTGCTGGGTGAGTCGGCCTCCCGGCATCGCGGTTCTCCTTCGTGGTCCGTGGCGGCTCAGCATAGCGTTCATCTCCATTCTATTGCAACGATTGCCAATCTGACGTTGCATTATCTTCAGGGCCGTTGCAATGAAAAGTAGCTCCTGAGCTGCCATTACTGTGCACACATGCAACTTGCTTATTGCCGATACCGTGAACGCAACGTAGCTTTTCCTCTATCGGAAACAGCAACGAGCACTGGAGCCAGTGATGCACACCTTCGCCACCACCACCCCTGTCAGCACCGTCCTCGACATCCCCGCCGGCCGTATCCAGGTCATCGCCGCCGACCGCGCCGACACCACGGTCGAGGTACTGCCCGCCGACGCCGGCAAGAGCCGCGACGTGAAGGCGGCCGAACAGATCCAGGTGTCCTACGACGACGGAGTCCTGCGGATCGCGGCCCCGGCCGCCAGGAACCAGTACGTCGGCCCCACCGGCTCCGTCGAGGTGACGGTCCGGCTGCCCGCGGACTCCCACGTCGAGGCCAGGGCGGCCGCCGCCGGGTTCCGGGCCGTCGGACGGCTCGGCGACGTGACCTTCGAGGGCGCGTACGGCCCGGTCAAGATCGACGAGGCCGCGAGCGTCCGGCTCACCGCCGCCGACGGCGACGTCTCGGTCGGCCGGCTGGGCGGCCCCGCGGAGATCAGCACCCAGCGCGGCGACATCCGGATCGCCGAGGCGGTGCGCGGCACGGCCGTGCTGACCACCCAGAAGGGCGACATCTCCGTCGACGCGGCCCGGGGAACCTCCGCCTCCCTGGACGCCGGCACCGGCTACGGCCGGATCAGCAACACGCTCAGGAACACCGACGGCGCCACCGCCGACCTGCACATCCGCGCGACCACCAGCCACGGCGACATCACCGCCCGCGCCCTGTGACCGCCACCGCCGCCGCCGTCCTCGCGGCCCACGCCGACACCGACAAGGAGCACTCCCCATGACCGACCTGGCCATCGCGGCGAACGGGCTGCGCAAGTCCTACGGCGACAAGACCGTCCTCGACGGCGTCGACCTGGCCGTCCCGCAGGGCACGGTGTTCTCCCTGCTCGGCCCGAACGGCGCCGGCAAGACCACCGTCGTCAAGATCCTCTCCACGCTGATCTCCGCCGACCCCGGCACCGGAGACATCCACGTCGGCGGCCACGACCTGGCCGGCAACCCGCAGGCGGTACGGGCCGCCATCGGGGTCACCGGGCAGTTCTCGGCCGTGGACGGACTGATCACCGGCGAGGAGAACATGCTCCTGATGGCGGACCTGCACCACCTCTCCCGGAGCGAGGGCCGACGCGTGGCCGCCGAGCTCCTGGAGCGGTTCGACCTCACGGAGGCGGCCCGGAAGCCCGCCTCCACCTACTCCGGCGGGATGAAGCGCCGCCTCGACATCGCCATGACCCTGGTCGGCGGGCCGCGGATCATCTTCCTCGACGAGCCCACCACCGGACTCGACCCGCGCTCCCGGCACGCCATGTGGCAGATCGTGCGGGAGCTGGTCGCGGGCGGGGTCACCGTCCTGCTCACCACGCAGTACCTGGAGGAGGCCGACCAGCTCGCCGACCGGATCGCGGTCCTGCACGACGGTGGAATCGTCGCGCAGGGCACCGCCGAGGAGCTCAAGCGGCTCGTCCCCGGCGGCCACGTCCGGCTCCGCTTCACCGACCCGGCGGCCTACCGGGCCGCCCTCGCCGCCCTGCGCGAGACGACCGCGGACGACGAGACGCTGACGCTCCGGATCCCCAGCGGCGGCAGCCAGCGCGAGCTGCGCTCCCTCCTCGGCCTGCTCGACACGGCCGGGGTCGAGGCCGACGAACTGACCGTGCACACCCCCGACCTCGACGACGTGTTCTTCGCCCTCACCGGCGGGGACGACCAGCCGCACCTGCCCCGGCAACCCAAGGAGACCGTCCGATGAGCACCCTCTCCCTCGCCGTCCGCGACTCCTCCACCATGCTGCGCCGCAACCTCCTGCACGCCCGGCGCTACCCCTCCCTCACCCTGAACCTGCTGCTCACGCCGATCATGCTGTTGCTGCTCTTCGTCTACGTCTTCGGCGACACCATGAGCGCGGGCATCGGCGGCGCCGGCGCGGGCCGCTCGGCGTACGTGGCGTACCTGGTCCCGGGCCTGCTGCTGATGACCATCGGCTCCACCACCATCGGGACCGCGGTCTCCGTCTCCAACGACATGACCGAGGGCATCATCGCCCGCTTCCGGACGATGGCGATCCACCGGGGTTCGGTGCTCGTGGGGCACGTCGTGGGCAGCGTGCTCCAGTCCGTGATCAGCGTGGTCCTGGTCGGTGCCGTGGGGGTCGCCGTCGGCTTCCGCTCTACGGACGCCACCGCCCTGGAGTGGCTCGCGGCCTTCGGGCTGCTCGTGCTGTTCGCCACCGCGCTCACCTGGATCGCGGTCGGCATGGGCCTGGTCAGCCCCAACGCGGAGGCGGCGAGCAACAACGCCATGCCGCTGATCTTCCTGCCGCTGATCTCCAGCGCGTTCGTGCCGGTCCACGCGATGCCGGGCTGGTTCCAGCCGATCGCCGAGTACCAGCCCTTCACCCCGGCCATCGAGACCCTGCGCGGACTGCTCCTGGGCACCGAGATCGGCCACAACGGATGGCTGGCCCTCGCCTGGTGCGTCGGTCTCGCGGTGCTCGGCTACCGCTGGTCCACCTCGAAGTTCGACCAGGACCCGCGGTAGGCCCGTGGCAGACCCCACGGTCCTTCAGGCCGCAAAGGCCTCCAAGACCCCCGAGAGCCCCCGAGAGCCGCCGCTCTCGGGGGCCCCGGTCGTCGGGGGCCCGGTCAGGCCGCCGCCGACCTCCTCAGCATCCTGATCGGGTGCCACAGCTCCTGGACGAGCTCGGGACCGCCCGAGACAGCGTTGTCAGGGGCGGTACGCCATATGAGGCCGTCCGGATGATGCAGTACGGCCGTGATCTCGTCGGGGCTCGGGGGCGCCGCGTTGCCCCGCAGGTAGACCGCGCGCAGCCCCAGGTTGCGCAGCCTGGTCAAGGCGCGCGCCCGGTTCTGGGCGTGGACGAGCACCCGCATGCTGCCGCAGCCGGCGGCGGGCGGGCGGGGCAGGTTCAGTGCCACCACCACGGTGCCGTTCGGCAGCTTGCAGAAACCTCCTGCGGCCATGCAGTCACACCCCCGTGTGCGTCGGTGTCAATAAGGAAGTCACAGCACGCACCTAAACACGATCGGCGGCAACCCGCCAGGGGTTGCCGCCGATACGCTTCTGACCTGCGGTTTTACTTCTTCTTGGCCGAAGGTCCGACCTGGAGGGTGATCGTCGAGCCGTTCAGGGGCTCCTTCACGATCGTGATCCGGGTGTTGGTGTCAGTGATCTTGACGCCCGCGAGCGGGTTGGTCTCGTCGTAGTACGTCGAGCGTCCGTCGTCGAAGACCGGGACACCGGGCTGGGACTTGATCTTCGTCGCGACGTCGGCCTTGTGGAGCGTGATGCCGTCCGTCGGGTACCAGCTGAAGGTCGAGTCGTAGGCCTGGATGCGGTTGCGCATCAGCGTGCCGTCGGACCACTTCAGCGCGGTCGGGTGCGAGTCGATCGGCAGGATCAGACCCCGGCCCGCGTGCGCGCTGGTGTTGTCGTCCTTCTGGGAGGTGTCCCACTTCCAGATCAACAGGCCGTTCTGGTAGGCGTAGTGCTCCACCCAGTCCGGACGGGTCGTCGAGAAGCCGTAGTTGTACGGGCCGACCTTCAACACCTTGTCGTACGACACGTATTGGCGGTTCTCGGCGATGTAGTACTGCGCGTACTCGTCGGTGAAGGACGCGCCGACCCGGCGGAAGCCCTTCGCCGTCCAGGCGGTGTCCGCGCTCTCCGCGTTGTCCGAGAAGAGCACCGAGCCGTCCGCGGTCAGCGTGATCTCGTCGGCCGCGAAGCCCTTGAGGGACGTGCCGCCGTCGGTGGCGTAACGGAAGCGCAGGCTGACCTTCTTGCCCGCGTAGGCGTTCAGCGGGTAGGTCAGCTTCTGGTACGCCGCGACCGAGCCGGTGAGGGCCGGCTTGCCGCTGCCGTCCCGCGGAATGGCGGTGCCGTCGGCCAACGTGCCGTCGAGCGGGGTGTAGTTGGCGCCGCCGTCGCTGGAGACCTCGGCGTACAGGTAGTCGTAGTCCTGCTCGATGTCCCACCAGCCGTCGAGGGTGAGGGAGGCGGCGGACTTACCGGTGAGGTCGACCGTGCGGGTCAGGGTGTTCTCGAGGTCGTCGCCGGTGTCGCTCCACCACTGGGTGGCACCCTGCGCCGGGGCGGTCACCTCGGTGGTGACCGGCTTCTTCGGCAGCTGGACCACGAGGGCCTGCGGGTCCTTGGTGTTGTACTCCGCGACGCCCAGCTTGTGGTGGGACCGCTTGCCGGCCTTGGCCACCTCGTAGTCCAGCCAGCCCAGTTGAAGCTTGTCCCAGGCGTTCATGTCACCCGGCAGGTCACCGATCGCGTCCTTGCCCGTGCCGAGCCAGGAGCCGGACGACATCAGCGTCCAGAAGCCGGTGGAGTTCTCGCCGCCGCCGGAGGTGTCGTACTCGTCGGGCAGGCCGAGGTCGTGGCCGTACTCGTGGGCGAAGACACCCAGGCCGCCGTTCTCCGGCTGGATGGTGTAGTCGCCGACCCAGACGCCGGTGTCACCGATCTCGGTGCCGCCGCGCTTGTTGGTGTCGGGGCCGGTGACGCCCTTGTCGGTGCCGAAGGCGTACCAGCGGTGCGCCCAGATGGCGTCCTCGCCCTGCGCGCCGCCGCCCGCGGACTCGTCCTCGCCGGCGTGCACGATCTGGAAGTGGTCGATGTAGCCGTCGGGCTCGTTGAAGTTGCCGTCGCCGTCGTAGTCGTAGCGGTCCCACTGGTCGAACTCGGCCAGCTCCGCGGATATCTCGGCGGCCGTGTCACCGGCGGCCTCGCGCTGCGCGACCCAGGCGTTCACGCCGTCCTGGACCGCGTACCAGGCACCGGTCGCGGCGTCGTTGGAGCCGTAACGGGCCTCGTTGTAGGGAACCTTGACCCAGTCGGTGACCTCGCCGTCGACCGAGTAGCGGCCCGAGGACTGCTTCTCGTAGTACGACTTGAGCGTGGCGTTGCCCTTGCCGAAGTACAGGTCCTGGTAGTGGGCCCGGTCGAAGTCGGCCTGCCAGTCGGTGCTGTTGTTGGTCTTGCGGTCCGGCGCCTCGATGCGGTTGTGCAGCGGTCCGGGCGTGCCGCCGTAGCGGGGGTCGACCTGGTCGCCGAACTCGACGAGGATCGTGAAGATCTTGTCGGTCTTCTCGCGGCCGAGCTCGACGTACTTGCTGCCGCCCTTGCGGCCCTTGAGCTGGACGACCTTCGAGCCGTTCTTCTCCTTGACCGTCGCCTGGCCGGCGATGACCTGCTGGAGGGCCTCCTCACGCTGCGCGTCCTGCGTGCGGCTGTACGGGCCGTCGAAGTCGTGCTCCTTGGCCTTGGCAGGCTGCGGGTCCTGCCGGTCCACCGCGGGGGTGCCCGCGGGCTTCTCCGCGGCCTGCGCCACGGCGAACGTCGAGAACGTGGCCGAGGCCGCGGCTATCGCCACGACCGTCGCGGCGGTCCTGAACGTCCAGGATCTGTCCGTCACTTGTACCTCTCCCCTATCCAGGCAAGTGATCGGTATTTGACTAAAGGTTGACGAGAAAAGACAGATCTTGACTTGGACCCGTCAAGTGCATTATTGGGAGGTGGTGTTCGCATTGCGGACACATGACCGCAACAGAACAGGCGCGCACAGATGTCCACTTGGTGGACGCCATGACTCCGTGCGCCCCCTGTGCTCCGGCACTGTTCGTTAGGTCACGCTTACTGCTCGTTCCACTCGGGCACACAGCCGATTAGAGTCGATTGGCGGAACGCCCGGATGTCGGCGGAATGCCAGGCCGACACCCCCCGTGGATCCCCAATTCCGAGGACCGATTGCCATGCCTCGTCCGACCGCCGCACAGCTCGCCTACGGTTCGATCACCGTCATCTTCTCGACGCTCGCCATGCTGCTGCTGTCACAGACGAGTTCGGCCGTGGGGACAGCGGTCATCGCCGTCTCGGCGCTCGCCCTCGGCCTGCTGGTGGCCCTGACGGTGCCCCGGCCCAAGTCCCGCGTGGTCGCGCTCCGCAAGCCCGCCGAGCAGCGGGCCGAGGAGCCCGTACCGGCCGGGGCCACGAGCTCCAAGACCGCGGCCTGAACACCCCTTCGACCGGGGCCTGAACGCCCTGTCACCGCACCGCGCGCTCCGGTCCGACCCCCGGGTAGGTGGGGTCGGACCGGAGCGCGCGGTCGGGTGAGCACCGGGTGCCGCCGGCCCGGCAGGACGACCGGCACCCGCCGGGTCAGGTCGTGACCACCACCGTCTTGGCCGCCTTGTCGTGCAGGCCCTGCTTGTAGGGCTTGTCGAAGTAGCTCCAGCCACCCGAGATCGCGGTCCAGACGCAGGCGCAGCAGAACGCGAACGGGATCCACAGCACCGCCGAGCGGGTCAGCGTGCTCTGCACGGAGGGCGTGGAGCCGTTGTCGAGGTTCGCCACCCGCATCCCGAGCCACTTCTTGCCGAGCGTCTGCCCGGACCGGGTGATCAGGACGGTGTCGTAGGCGATGTAGAGCACCGCCGCGAGCGCCGACTGGGCGAGCGACTTGCCGACCTGCATGTTGTCGCTGCTGACGTCGTACTCGCTCACCCCGAAGCCCCACGTGATCAGCCAGACGACGATGCCCACCAGGATCATGTCGATGATGCGGGCGAGCGTGCGCCGGCCGCTGGGGGCCAGCGGGGGCATGCCGGCCAGCGGGTCGGCCGGACCGCCGCCGTACGGGTCACCGGCGCCGTACGGGCCACCGCCCCCGGAGGGGCTTCCGCCGCCGTACGGGCCACCGCCGGAGGGGTTTCCGCTTCCGCCGTACGACGGTGGCGGCGGGGCGTTGTACGGCGATCCCGAGCCCTCGGCAGGCGGGGGCTGCTTCCTGAACGGGTCGTCGTCCGGCGGCTGCTGGCCGGAGCCGGGAGGCGGTTCACTGCTCATGGCCCGAGTGGACCGCGAACCCCCCGGCTCCGCATCCGGCGAGCGGCCGTCCGGAGTACCGAATCCGGTACGCCGTTCGCGGTACCCCCTCAGCCCGCCACGAACGTATGCGCCGCCTTGTCGTGCCAGCACTGGTGCCACGGCCGGTCGAACAGGCACCACAGGACACCCACGAGACCGACGCCGAGCAGGCCCGGCACGCTGTACACGAGCCAGCGGCGCAGCGACGTGCCGAAGGACGGCGGCTCGTGGGCCTCGATGTCCCGCACCTCCAGGCCGAACAGCTTCTTGCCGAGCGTGCGGCCCCACTTGGCGGTGGGCAGTGCTTCGTAGAGGGTGCCGGCGACCAGGAGGACGGCGACCACGATCGCGAGGTAGACCGACGTGGTGCCGTCCAGCAGCCAGACCGTCACGGTCTCGCCGGAGAGCTTGGCCGCGTCCACCTTGTCGCTGATGTGGTCGGCGGCCCTGGTGCCGAGCGGGACGGCGGCCACGGCGGTCACCGCGCCGACCACCAGGGTGTCGAGGAGACGGGCGGCCAGGCGCTTGCCCAGGGCCGCGGGGCGCGCGGCGGCCTGACGCCGGGCGGCCGCCTGGAAGATGTCCTCCACCGGCGGCTTCCAGGGCGCCGGCTGCTCCTCGTCGGGTCCGGCGAGCCGGTGCACCTGCTGGGCCCAGGAGGGCTGACCGCCACCGGGTCCTGCGCTCATGGGCGTGGCGCTCACGGGACCGGCGGCCTGCGGCGGGAGTCCCTGCGGTGCCGCACCCTGCTGCACGGCCCCCGGCTGCACGGCCCCCTGCTGCACGGCCCCCGGCTGGACGGCTCCCTGCTGGACGGCCCCCTGCGGCTGTCCTCCTTGCAGGGGCACGCCCGGAGGCGCCGTCCGGGGGCCGGCGGCGGGGGCGGACTGCTGGGGGCCGGAGAGGGCCGTGGCCGCGGCGGAGGCGGCCCGCTCGGCGGCGGCCTTGCCGGCCCCGAAACCGGGGGCGTCGGGGTCGGGGGCCGGGGTGCCGTGGGCGCCGCCCTGGGCCGTGGGGCCGGAATACGCGGGTCCGGGCGTGCTTCCGCTCTGCGCCCCGGGACCCCCGCCCTGCTGCGGTGTGCGCGGGGAGAGCGCGCGGAACGTCATGGTGCCGTCGTCGGCGTCGGGCGCAGGCGCGGTGGGCCTGCGGAAGACCCGGGTGCCGCCGTCCTCGTCCGGCTCGGCGGGCGGGATCGTCGCGGTGCCGTCGGTACGGGTGGCGTGACCGTCGGGCTGGGCGGGCGTGGACCCGTCACCGGGCCGACCGGGACCGGCCACCACCCTCGGGTCGACCCCCTGCGGGCCGCCCTGCGGACCACCCTGCTGGGGTACGCCCTGCCGGCCGCCTTGCTGAGCCGGTGCGGCCGCCTGCGGGGACCCCCACGACACCCGGCGGTCCTGGTCGCCGCCGAAGCCCGCCTGGTGGGCCCGGTCGGCGGTCCACGCGGACGCGGGTTCGGGCCGGTCGGCGCGCTGGGCGCCGGCGTGGCCGGTGTCCTCCGCCGGGTCCTCGTCGAAGAAGTGCGGGCCGGTCTCCTCGACCGGAGCGGGGGCCGGGCCGGAACCCTGCGGGGGTGCGAGCGGTTCGCCTGCCGCCGGGGCGGGACGGCTGGTGCCCGGCACCCAGGAAG
Source organism: Streptomyces sp. NRRL B-3229 (assembly GCF_000719505.1). Classification (NCBI taxonomy): domain Bacteria; kingdom Bacillati; phylum Actinomycetota; class Actinomycetes; order Kitasatosporales; family Streptomycetaceae; genus Streptomyces; species Streptomyces sp. NRRL B-3229. The sequence continues at coordinate 112,360 of NZ_JOGP01000012.1, forward strand.
CGCCGTTCCAGTAACGGACATATCCAGGAATGGACGGGTCCGGGTAGTAGCCCTCACGGGGCCTGTCGTCACCGGGTGCCGGGGTTGGGGCGCTCATGTCCGTCGTCCCGTATCTGCTCGGAGGTCAATGGAGGGGGGTCCACATCTATCAGACCGGCGCAGGACCCACCGCCAGTCCCACCGGACCCACCCCTTTTGCGCACGACCGGAGACCGCACGTGCTACCGGTCGCGGCACCGGGCCGCGGCTGCCGGAAAAAAGTTCGCCGAACCCGCGTAATGATCCCCGCCCCTGCCCCCTCTCCCTCGTACGGGCCCACCGCAGGACCCGCGTCAGAGCCGAGAGAGGAACGAACGACATGCACCACACCGTGGTGGAGCGCGAACTGGAGCTCAACCTGATCCTGTCGCCCGAGCGCAGCATCCCGGTCCCGGCCCGGCTGAGCTACCGCAGCGACGACCCCTTCGCCGTCCACGTCACCTTCCACATCGGCTCGGACCATCCCGTGCACTGGACCTTCGCCCGCGAACTCCTCGTGGAGGGGGTCTTCCGCCCGTGCGGGCACGGGGACGTACGGGTGTGGCCGACGAAGAGCGCCGGCCGCGGCCTGGTGCTGATGGCGCTGAGCTCCCCCGACGGCGACGCCCTCCTGGAGGCCCCGGCCGCGCAGGTCTCGGCCTGGCTGGAGCGCACGCTGAGGGCGGTCCCGCCGGGCACCGAGGGGGAGCAGCTCGGGCTCGACGACGCCCTGGCCGAGCTGCTGACCCCCACCCCGGCCGACGACCTCTGGCTCTGCGACCCCTGGCCGGGCGACGAGTCCAAGGACGGGGAGTGAGCCGGGGCGCGCGGCCTCAGAACAGCTTGCCGGGGTTCAGGATGCCCAGCGGGTCGAAGACACCCTTCACCGCCCGCTGCATCTCCACCCCCACCGGGCCGATCTCGCGCGCGAGCCACTCCTTCTTCAGGACGCCCACCCCGTGCTCCCCGGTGATCGTGCCGCCGAGTTCCAGGCCGAGGGCCATGATCTCGTCGAAGGACTCCCGGGCCCGCCGGGACTCGTCCGCGTCGGCGGCGTCGAAGCAGACCGTGGGGTGGGTGTTGCCGTCCCCCGCGTGGGCGACGACACCGATGGTGAGCCGGTACTTCTCGGCGATCCGCTCGGTCCCTTCGAGCATCTCGGCGAGCCGGGAGCGCGGCACGCACACGTCGTCGATCATCGTGGTGCCCTTGACGGCCTCGAGCGCGGTGAGGGACAGCCTGCGGGCCTGGAGCAGCAGTTCGGACTCGGCGGAGTCCTCGGCCGGGACGACCTGGGTGGCGCCCGCCGCCTCGCACAGCGCGCCGAGGGCGGCGAGGTCGGCCGCCGGGTCCGTGGTGTCGAAGGCGGCCAGCAGCAGGGCTTCGGTGGACTCCGGGAGTCCCATGTGCGCGAGGTCGTTGACGGCCCTGACCGTCGTCCGGTCCATCAGTTCGAGGAGGGACGGCACGTGCCCGCCCTCCATGATCCGGCACACCGCGTCGCAGGCGGCGGCCCCCGAGGCGAACTCCGCGGCCAGCACCAGCTGCTCGGGCGGCTGCGGCTTCAGTGCCAGGGTCGCCTTGACGACGATCCCGAGCGAGCCCTCGGAGCCGACGAAGAGGCGGGTCAGGTCGTATCCGGCGACCCCCTTCGCGGTACGGCGGCCCGTGGACATGAGCCGTCCGTCGGCGAGGACGACGTCCAGGCCGAGGACGTACTCCGCCGTCACCCCGTACTTCACGCAGCACAGTCCGCCGGAGGCGGTGCCGATGTTGCCGCCGATCGTGCACATCTCCCAGCTGGAGGGGTCCGGCGGGTAGTGGAGGCCGAGTTCGTCGACCGCGCGGGAGAGGGCCGCGTTGACGACTCCCGGTTCGACGACGGCGATCCGGTCGACCGGGTTGATCTCCAGGATCCGGTCCATCTTCGTCAGGGACAGCACGATGCAGCCGTCGGAGGCGTTGGCCCCGCCCGACAGGCCCGTGCGGGCGCCCTGCGGGACGACCGGGACGCGCAGCTCGGTGGCGACGCGCATGACGTGCTGAACCTGCTCGACGGTGCGCGGCAGTACGACCACGGCCGGGGTGCCGGCCGGGCAGAAGCTCGCCATGTCGTGGGCGTAGGAGGCCGTGACGTCCGTGTCGACCAGAACGGTCTCGGCGGGCAGACCACTCAGCAGACGGTCGACGAGGTTGCCGGTGACCGCTGTGTCTTCATCGCGACGCGCTTCGATACGGCTCATGATCACAGCGTCGCACCGGGGGCCATCGGTGTGAACCCCGTCCGGGGCAGCTGCCGCGTGCCGGGGCGGGATCGTCGTACTGACGCACAGTGAGCGCCATGGAGAACAGCGCCACGGAGAAAACGGTGACCGAGGACCGCCCGGGTGAGTCGCGGCAGGCGCGGCGGGTCCGGCTGCACGGACGTCTTCTGATCGCCGCGGTCGCCGGGTGCGCGGTGCTCGGTACGGCCCTGATGCTGCTGCCGCCCTCGGGGCACCCGGCACCGCGCGCTGCCGCTCCGGCCCCCGGCGCCCAGGCGCTGACGGCGGTCACCGGCGGGGCGCCGGCCGCGCTGCCCGATCTGGCGGTCCTGATCCGTGAGCGGGAGAGCCAGGTGCGCCGGCATCCGCGGGACGCGGCGTCATGGGCGGTGCTCGGGACCGCGTACGCCGAACAGGGGAGGCGGACGGCCGACACGGCGTTCTATCCGAAGGCCGAGGACGCGCTGCGGACGTCCCTGAAGGTACGGCGGAACGCGGAGGCGCTCGCCGGTCTGGCCGCCCTCGCCGACGCCCGCCGGGACTTCCGTACGGCGAAGTCCTGGGGCGAGGAGGCCCGGCAGCTGGAGCCGGGGCGGTGGACGGCGTATCCGGCGCTGCTGGACGCGTACGAGGGGCTCGGTGACTACAAGGCGGTCGGCAGGACGCTGGAGCGGCTGACGGAGCTGCGGTCGGGGCCGGCGGTGCTGGCCCGGGCGGCGGCCGTGTACCGGGACCGGGGCCGGCGTGAGGACGCTGCGGCTGCCCTCTCCGATGCGGCGGCCGGCGCCCGGGCACCGGCCGAGCAGGCCGCGTATCTGGAGCGGGCCGGGCAGCTGGCCTTCGAGCGCGGCGACCGCGAGGAGGCGCTGCGGTACTTCCGGAAGGCGGTCCGTGCCGACCCCGACCAGCGGGCCGCCCAGGCCGGCCGGGGCCGTGCGCTGGCGGCGCTGGGCCGCCCGCAGCAGGCCGTGCACGCCTACCGGACCGCCCTCGCGAAGCAACCGCTGCCGCAGTACGCCCTGGAACTGGGCGAGTTGTACGAATCCCTGGGGCAGGCGCAGGCGGCCCGGGCGCAGTACGGCCTGCTGCGGGCGGCGGTGGCCAGGGCGGCGGTCGGCGGTGTCGACGGGGAGCTGGTGCTGGGGCGGTTCGAGGCGGACCACGGTGACCCGGCCTCAGCGGTGACGCGGTTGCGGACCGAGTGGCACCGGCAGCCGGGGATCGAGGTGGCGGACGCGCTGGGCTGGGCGCTGCACCGGGCGGGCCAGGACGAGGAGGCCCTGCGGTACGCCCGGATCGCGACGGACCGGGTGCACGGCGGCGGGGTGCGCAGCGCGCCGTACATGTATCACCTGGGCATGATCGAGCGGGACTCGGGACGGAGCGCGTCCGCCCGCCGGCACCTTCAGGAGGCCCTGCGGACCAACCCCTGGTTCTCGCCCCTGTGGGCCCCGGCGGCGGGGCAGGCGCTGGCGGACCTGGGCGAGGTGCCGGAGGAGGGTCTGCCGGAGCAGGAGCGGCGGATGTGAAGGGGGGTCACACCGCGGCCGTACCGATGAGGGCGTTCCTCGTCACCAGAGCCGCGAGTTCCTCCTCGCCCAGTCCTTCGGTGCCCTCGGGTCTGCGGGGCAGGACCAGGTAGCGGGTCTCGGCGCTGGAGTCCCACACCGTGATGTCCGTGCCGGGCGGCAGTTCCAGGCCGAACTCCCGCAGCACCTCGCGGGGTTCGCGCACCACCCGGGAGCGGTAGGCCTCGGACTTGTACCAGCTGGGTGACGGCCCGAGCAGGCGCAGCGGGTAGCAGGAGCACAGGGTGCAGACGACGACGTTGTGGCGGGAGGCGGTGTTCTCGACCACCCTCAGACGCTGGAACGAGCCCTCCATGTACCCGAGTTCACGGACGGCGGCCGTGCCGTCCGCGAGCAGCCGGGCCCGGTAGGCGTCGTCGGTCCAGGCCCGGGCCACGACCCGGGCGCCGTTGGCCGGGGAGGACTCCGCGAGGAACGCGTCGATCGCCTCGTCCAGCCGCTCCCCGGTGATCAGCCCCTTCTCCTCCAGGAGGGTCTCCAGGCGCCTGACCCGCCGGGCGATCGTGGCGTCGGTGTGGTGCTCACCGCTCGTCATCGGGGTCCTCCTCCAGGTAGCTCTCCCACAGGTCCAGGACGACGTGGTGGTCGCCCTCGCCCCACAGGTCGCGGGCCTCGAAGCGGACCGCGTAGATCTGCTCGACCGGCGCGTCCCCGCGTCCCCGCGCGCTGATGTCGGCCAGTTCCTCCGGGCCCTCCGGCTCCACGACCACGCCCCGCTTGCCGCGGGCGTACCGCGGCAGGCGGGTGTGGTGCGGCGGGTCGTGGCGGTAGGTGCGGACCCTGGTGCCGGGCGGGAAACGGTCCGGGGCGGCCGGGTCCGGGGCCGTGAGGTCCGGGGCCGCCGGGTGCGCGTCAGTCATCGAGCGCCCCCGGTTCGAGCACGCCCTTGCGCTCCAGCAGCGCGCAGATCGCCGTGAACCAGCGCTCGTAGTACGAGGCCGCCAGGTACTCGCCCGGCGGCATCGACTCGATGGCGTCCCGGAACTCGTTGGTGTTGAAGACCCCTTGCGCGCGCAGGGTGTTGTAGAGCCCGACGACCCGGGCCTCCCAGTCCGCGTGGAAGGGCTCGGTGTCGTCGGTGGTGTCGATCGCGCCGAACCCCTGCGTGCCGCCCACGTCGTTGATCCTGGCCATGGGGCCAGCGTACGAGCAGGCGGCCGCGACGGGACCGGATGTGGGCCTCAGAGGTTGCCGCGCTTCTCCTGCTCCCGCTCGATGGCCTCGAACAGTGCCTTGAAGTTGCCCTTGCCGAAGCCCATCGAGCCGTGCCGCTCGATGATCTCGAAGAAGACGGTCGGCCTGTCCTGGACCGGCTTGGTGAAGATCTGGAGCAGATAGCCGTCCTCGTCGCGGTCGGCGAGGATCTTCAGCTCGCGGAGCGTGTCGACGGGGACGCGGGTGTCGCCGACCCACTCGCCGAGGGTGTCGTAGTAGGAGTCGGGGGTGTCGAGGAACTGGACCCCGGCCGCGCGCATGGTCCGTACGGTCTGCACGATGTCGTTGGTGTTCAGCGCGATGTGCTGGACGCCGGCGCCGCCGTAGAACTCCAGGTACTCGTCGATCTGGGACTTCTTCTTGGCGATGGCGGGCTCGTTGATCGGGAACTTCACCTTGAGGGTGCCGTCGGCCACGACCTTCGACATCAGGGCGCTGTACTCGGTCGCGATGTCGTCGCCCACGAACTCCTTCATGTTCGTGAAGCCCATGACCTTGTTGTAGAAGCCGACCCACTCGTTCATCCGGCCGAGCTCGACGTTGCCGACGCAGTGGTCGATCGCCTGGAAGGTGCGGTGGGCGGGCGGCTCGACGATCGGGGCGGCCGCGGTGAAGCCCGGGAGGTAGGGGCCGTCGTAGCCGGTGCGCTCGACCAGGGTGTGGCGGGTCTCGCCGTAGGTGGCGATCGCGGCGAGGACGACGGTGCCGTGCTCGTCCTTCAGCTCGTACGGCTCGGCCACCGAGCGGGCGCCGTGCGCGAGGGCGTAGTCGTAGGCGCGGCGGGCGTCCGGGACCTCGATGGCGAGGTCGACGACGCCGTCGCCGTGCTCGGCAACGTGCTGGGCCAGGAAGTGGCCCCACGGGGTTGCTGCCTTGATGACCGACGTGAACACGAAACGGGCCGAGCCGTTCTCGAGCACGTACGACGCGGTCTCACGGCTGCCGTTCTCCGGTCCGGAGTACGCGACGAGCCGCATGCCGAAGGCGGTCGAGTAGTAGTGCGCCGCCTGCTTGGCGTTGCCGACGGCGAAGACGACCGCGTCCATTCCCTTGACCGGGAAGGGATCGGCCTGCCGGGCGGTGTCGGGAGCGTGGTGTGTGGTCTGCGTCATGCGGGAAGACTGGACCCGCCCTGCAAGGTGCGCAATAGTTCGCGTCTTCGCTGAACAATGTGTTCAGTCGTACGGCCGCTTCGGCGGCCTTTCTGTACAGGATGACCATCGGATCGGGAGGCTCCCGTGGGGATCGACGAGCTGGACGGGCGGATCATCGTGCTGCTCGCGCGCGAGCCGCGGATCGGGGTCCTGGAGATGTCCCGGCGGCTGGGAGTGGCCCGCGGGACCGCGCAGGCCCGGCTCGACCGGCTTCAGTCGAACGGAGTCATCCGCGGATTCGGGCCGCAGGTCGATCCGGCGGCGCTCGGCTACCCGGTGACCGCGTTCGCCACGCTCCAGATCCGGCAGGGGCAAGGACCGGACGTACGGGCCCACTTGGCGACCGTGCCGGAGGTGCTGGAGCTGCACACCACCACCGGCGGCGGGGACATGCTGTGCCGGCTCGTGGCCCGTTCCAACGCCGATCTCCAGCGGGTGATCGACCGGGTTGTCGGTTTCGATGGGATCGTCCGGGCCTCCACCGCGATCGTCATGGAGAACCCCGTTCCGCTGCGGATCATCCCGCTGGTGGAGCAGGCGGCGGAGGACTCGGTGCGCTCCTGACCGCGACCCGAGGTGAGCCGTGTGAACTTCTGGGAGTACCTCGGCAGCCACCACCGGCAGCTGCTCACGGACGCCTGCCAGCACGCGAGCGCCGTCTTCGGGTGCATGGTCCTTTCGACCGTGATCGGGGTGCTGACCGGGCTCGCGACCTGTCGCAGCGCACGGGTGGCCGGCCTCGCCACGACGGCCGGACCTTCGATCCTTGCGGTCCCGCCGCTCGCCGTGCTCGGTCTGCTGATTCCCGTGGTGGGCCTGGGTGTCGCGGCCACGATGACCGCCCTGACGCTGTACGGGCTGCTGCCGGTGGTGCGCCACACGATCGCGGGCCTGCGCGCGGTCGACCCCTCGACGGCGGACGCGGCCCAATGCGTCGGGAGGTCCCGGGTGGCACGGCTGGTCCGTGTCGGACTGCCGCTCGCCTGGCCGTCGATCCTGACCGGGATCCGGGGCTCCACGCGGATGCTGATGGGCATCACGGCGATCGCCGCCTGCGCCTCCGGACCGGGGCTCGGCAAGGAGATCTTCCGGGGGCTCGCCTCGCCGGACAGCGAGAACGCGCTCAACGAGGTGCTCGCGGGCACGCTCGGGATCGTCGTCCTGACGCTGCTGTTCGACGCGGCGTACGTACTGCTCGGACGGCTGACGTCCGTCGAGCGAGCGGGACTCCGGGGCGCCCGGGCGCCTGCGGAGCGGGAGGGCGGCGGAGAGGGGGTACGGGTGTGAGCGTCCGTGGGCTGGAGGAGCGGGAGAATTTCGAGGGTCGGGACGAGGACTCCGGGGCCGGGGCGGCTGAGAGTTCGCCGGTGCCGAGTCGGCCGGGGCCGCGGGTCACCTGGCGGAAGCTGACCTTTCTGCCCGCGTTCCTGGTGGCGGTGCTGCTCGCGACCTGGCTGTGGTTCGCGCGGGCCGACCCGGACCCGGTCTCCGCGAAGGCGCTGTCGAACGGGCGGGTGTCCGAGGCCTTGTGGCAGCACGTACGGCTGACGGTGATCTCGACGTTCCTCGTGCTGGTCATCGCGATCCCACTGGGGATCCTGCTCGCCCGGCGGGCCTTCCGCGGGGGCCCGATGGCGACGGCCGTGGTCCTGGCAGCTCGGGCGGTTCCGGCGATCGGTCTGCCGGCGCTGCTGGTCATCCGGCTGGGCACCGGCACGACGGCGGCCCTGGTCGGCATCACCGCCTACGCCGTCCTGCCGGTCCTGTCGCACACGGTCGCGGGCCTGAAGGCGCACAGCCCTCCGGTCGCCCCGGGGATCCTCGCGGGCGTCCGTGCGGCCCTGGTCCTCAACGTCGGTACGGCCACCCTGGCGGCCTTCGGCGGAGGCGGCGGCCTGGGTGTCCTGATCGCCTCCGGCATCACCACCCGGAGCCTGCCGGTCCTGGTCCTGGGCTCGGTCCTCACGGTGACCCTGGCCCTCCTGGTCGACTGGCTGGCCTGTCTGGCGCTGCTGCTGCTCTCACCACCCCTTGTGTTCCCACCACCCCTTGCAAAGAAGTCAATGCAAAAAAGGTGTTGCAAAGGACCCTTTGCATAGCTACCTTTGTACTCATGCCGGAAGAGCCCAACACACGGAAACTCGACGCCCGTTCACTGCGCGGACTGGCCCATCCCCTGCGGATGGAACTGCTCAACGCACTGCGCCGCCGAGGCCCCGCCACCGCGTCCATGCTCGCCGAGCGGCTGGGCGAGTCCAGCGGCGCGACCAGCTACCACCTGCGCCAGCTCGCCGAACACGGCTTCATCGTGGACGCCCCCGAGCACGGCAAGGGCCGCGAGCGGTGGTGGAAGGCCGTCGATCAGGGACTGACCTTCGACACCACCGAGTTCGAGGGCGCGGGACCTGAAGTGCGCGGGATGGCCGAGATCTATCTGCACGAGGTCGCGGCCGGCCATGCACGCGAGCTGTCCGGCTGGCTCAGCACCCGGCACAACTGGTCGCCCGAGTGGGCCCAGAGCTCGGACATGAGCGACATGACCCTCCAGCTCACCCCCGAGCTGGCCGCCGAACTCGTCGGCAGGATGCACACCCTGATCAACGACTACCGCGGCCGGGTCACCGACGAGGACCCCGGCACGGAGCAAGTCCGCGTCCACACGCACCTGTTCCCCACCGAGACGAACTGAAGGAGCCCCGCCATGCACTACGACACGTACCTCGCCCAGCACCGCACCCGCGCCGCCGACCTGCGTGCCGAGGCCGACGCGTACCGCCTGGCGACCGCGGCCAAGCAGCCGTACGCCATGCGGACCCGGCTCGGCTGGACCCTCGTGGAGGTCGGGCTCCGGCTCGCCGCTCCGAAGCCGGTCCTCGCGCACTAGAACATCGGCGCCCTAGCAGGCGGGAACCGACCCCTTACCGCTCTCCAGTGCCGTCAGCGCACTCACCGCCCCCGTCAGCGACGTCACCGGGATCAGCCGCAGTCCCTTCGGCAGCTCCCCCTTCGCGTCGGCGCACTCCGCCTTCGGGACCAGGAAGACCGTCGCCCCGTCCCGCTTCGCGGCCTGCGTCTTCAGCGCCACGCCACCCACCGCGCCGACCGCCCCGTCCGCGTCGATCGTGCCCGTACCGGCGATGGTGCGGCCCCCGGTCAGATCGCCCCCGGCCCCGTTGCCGTCGAGCTTGTCGATGATCCCCAGGGTGAACAGCAGCCCCGCGCTCGGCCCGCCGACGTCCGCGAGCCGCAAGGTCACCTTGACCTTCTCGTCGCTCAGCTTCAGGTAGTTCAGCGCCGCCTCGGTCGCCGCGTCCTGGGACTGACGCATCTGGTCGGTGTTGTGCTGCTCGATCTCCTTGACGCTCTGCCCGCTCGGGTAGACGGCGTCGTGGGGCATGACGGCACGGTCCTTGCGGAACCAGCTGTCGAAGACGTCCCCGAGGGTGACGTGGGTGTCCGGGCCGGTCGCCTCGATGGTCGTCATCCGCAACTGCCCGCTCGTCGCCCGCGCCGGTGCGCCGGAGATCGTGATCACCGGCGTGCCCTGGTTGTCGCCGAGGACGTTCGCCGTCATGCCGGGCTGCGCCAGCGAGAACGGCAGCGGCGCGAACAGGGCCGTGGCGATCAGCGCCACGACGGGCAGGGCACAGACGGCGACGGCCTGGGGGCGCGTGAGGCGAGAGAGCACGGGGTCAATCTAACGCGACGGTCACTTCCGGCCACGATCCGGTCAGCCCCCGTACAGATCCCGTCGCGCGCGCGTGAAGCGCCGTAGGACCTCGGGCAGGGGTGCCACCCCGATCCCCGGGGTGCTCGGGACCGGCAGGTGGCCGTTGTCCAGGACGAACGGCTCAGTGATGTCCTCGGCGAAGTAGCGGGAGGAGGCGGAGGTGTCGCCGGGGAGAGTGAAGCCGGGCAGGGCGGCCAGGGCGAGGTTGGGGGCGCGGCCGATCCCCGTCTCCAGCATGCCGCCGCACCACACCGGCACGCCGTGCGCGCGGGCCACGTCGTGGACGCGGCGGGCCTCCAGATAGCCCCCTACGCGCGCGGGCTTCACGTTGACCACCCGGCAGGCGTCCAGCGCGATCGCCGAGGCGGTGTCGCGGGCGTTGTGCAGGGACTCGTCGAGGCAGACCGGGGTCGACAGCCGCGCCTGCAACCGTGCGTGCCCGTGCAGGTTGTTCTCGTCCAGCGGCTCCTCGATCAGCAGCAGCCCGAACTCGTCCAGCCGCCGCAGGTGTTCCGCGTCGGCGAGCGTGTACGCCGTGTTGGCGTCGACCTGGAGCGGCAACTCGGCGCCGAAACGCTCCCGCACGGCCCGTACCGGTTCGACGTCCCAGCCGGGCTCGATCTTCAGCTTGATCCGGACGTACCCCTCGTCGAGGTACCCCGCCACGGCGTCCAACAGCTCCGGCACGGACTCCTTGATCCCCACCGACACCCCCGCCGGCACCCGGTCGCGGACCGCGCCCAGATACAGCGCCAGCGGCATGCCGTACGACCGCAGTTCCGCGTCCAGGACCGCCGTCTCCAGGGCCGCCTTCGCCAGCTCGTGGCCCTTGATTCCCGCGAGGGCCGGCCCGACCGCGGCCGCGGTGAGCGCGGGCAGCGCCGCCACCCGCGGCACCAGGAAGTCCCGCAGCACCAGTTCCGCCCCCGCCACGAACTCCGCGCAGTACAACGGCCGCGGATCGCCGGCGAACTCCGACCAGCCCTCGGCGGTGTCCGTCACGACCCGCAGCAGGAAGGTGTCCTTGGTCGTCATCGTGCCGAAGGAGGTCCGGAACGGGCTGACCAGCGGGATCTCCACATGGACGACCTCCACGCGTTCGAGCTTCATGCCGTGCCCTCCCCTGCGTCCGTCGTGTTCCCCGTGTTCCTCGTGAGCGTGTACCAACCGTCGCGGGACATCCCGGTCGCCCTGAACCCCTGCGCGAAGGCCTCCGTGAACACCTCGCGCACGGCCCGCCGCCAGCGCAGCGCGAGCTCCGGGTCGGCGGCCCGCAGCTTGACCACGTCGTCCGGGACCCGGCACCAGATCCGCAGGTCGGCGAGGTCGCGACGGGCGAGGCTCGCACCGTCGGGACCACGGTGCGTGGCGGGCGCGGCATCACGCTCTCCGCTGTCGAAGTCCCGATCACTGCTGTCGCGGTCCCGATCCCCGCCGCCGTACGGCCGCGCACCGCCGTCGTACGGCGTCCCCCGCGCCGTCAGATCCCACGTCACCGTCAGCCGGTCGCTCTCGTCGCCGCCGTTCACGCCGTCCGTCATGGGGCCGTAGAAGTCGACGACATACTCGGTGCCCGTCGCCCCCAGCTTGACCAGGTTGAAGCGGGCGTTGCGGGCGACCAGCGGGTCGAAGGTCCAGCGCATGGTGCGGGCGCCGAGGCCCAGCGCCCACGCCCGCTGGGCCTGCTTGACCAGCTGCCCGCGCCCCGGCTCGGCGGCGGCGATCAGCGAGTACGCCTCCTTGGCTGCGGGTGCCCCGAACACGGCGACGGCGGCCCCGGTCAGCCGGTCCCCCTCGTGGGCGGCATGCACCGCGCCGCCCGTGTGGACCAGGCTGCGCAGCACCTCGGCCGGGTAGGGCGGGGCTGTCGGCGGGGTCCGCCACACCTCGCCGAAGTACGCGCTGACGGCGTCGAGGCCGGCGACCTCCTGGACGGTACGGATGCTCACTGCGGTCATGTGCCGAGTCTCGGAGCCGGCCGCGCGCCCGGGGTTGTGCGGTCGGACAACAGATGCGTACGTTCGTTTGGAGATCGGCCAAATGATCGTTGGAGACCGGCCGAACGACCATGCGTCCGGCGTCCGGCCGGGCCGGAACACCTGCTGGGGGCACCCATGGACGCCTGCACCCTCGGCGACCTCCTCGACATGGTCGGCGGCACCTCGGTGCGCCTGCACACGGCCCCCGCCGGCCTCGGCGCCCCGGTCACCGAGGTCCTGCTGTACGACGCCGAGGGACCCCTCCCCCGGGCCCCGGGCGCGCTGCTGCTGGCGGTCGGCACGCGGGCGGCGGCGGCCGGGCCGCTGGCGCGGGCGGTCGCGGAGGCCGGGATGACCGGTCTGGTGGTGCGCGGGCCGGACGGCCCGGTGACCGCCGCGGACGCGCACGGGGTGGCCCTGCTGTCCGTCCCCGAGGACACCGCCTGGCACGAGGCCCATCTGCTGCTTGCCTCGGCGATCGGCGCCCGCCCGGTGTCCTCTGCGAGTGGCCACGGCGACCTGTTCGCGCTCGCCGACGCCATCGCGGTGGCGACCGGTGGGGCCACCGCGGTGGAGGACCCGCGCCGGCGCATCCTCGCCTACTCGACGGTCCCCGGCCAGCCGGTCGACGAGGACCGCCGCCAGGGCATCCTGGGCCTCCAGGTGCCGACCGGCGCGGGCGACAGCGCGCAGTACCGGACGCTGTTCGCGGCCCCCGCCCCACTCCGGCTGCCCGCGCTGCGGGAGGGCGCCCTGCCCCGCCTCGCGATGGCCGTCCGGGCCGGCGGGGAGACCCTCGGCTCGGTGTGGGTCGTGGACGGCGGCACGCTCGCGGCGGACGCGGCCGAGACGCTCGTACAGGGGGCATCGACGGCCGCGCTGTTGCTGCTGCGGGCGCGCGCGGCCCAGGAACTGGCCCGGCACCGGACCGGCGATCTGCTGCGGCGGGTGCTGGACGGGACGGCGGACCCGGCCGGGGCGGCCGTGCGGCTGGGCATGGAGGGGCCGCTCCGGGTGGCCGCGTTCGCCCTGGACCCGTCCGGCCGACCGGACGCCGTGGCCGGTCCGCAGGACGCCGAACAGACCGGGCTGCGGCTGCTGGACGTCGTACGGCTGCAATGCGAGGCCCGCTACGGGCGGCACGCCTGTGTGCTGGTCGACGGGGTGGTGTACGCGGTGCTGCCCGCGGTCGGGGAGCACGGCGGGGACCGGCACCGACGGCTCGCGGAGCACATCGTGGCGCGGGCCGGACAGGCGCTCAGGGTCCCGGTGCGGGCGGGGCTCGGGGAGGTCGTGGCGGGGCTCGGGGAGGTGACGGGGTCGCGGGCCGACGCCGACCTGGTGCTGCGGCTGCCGGGCCCCTCGCTGCCGGTCGCCACGATCGACGAGGTCCGGGCCCGGGTCACGCTGGCACGTCTCGCCGAAGTGTTCGGTGAGCGGCGGGAGTTGAGCGCGGGTTCGTGGCAGCGGGTGCTGGCCCACGACGAACGGCACGGGAGCGACCTCGCGCGCACGCTGGTGTGCTGGTTCGACGCGGGGTGCGACATGGCGGGGGCGGCGCAGCTGCTCGCCGTGCATCCCAACACGTGCCGTTACCGGTTGAGACAGGTGCGGCGACTCGTCGGAATCGACCTGGACGATCCCGACGAACGGCTGGTGCTGTGGTTGCAGTTGCGGGTGCTGGCGGGGTTGGGGCCGGTGCGGATGTGATCCAGGGGGGTGGGGGCCGGCCCGGTGAGGGCGTGATCAGGCGGGGCTGGCGCGGGCCGGTGCGGAGGTGATCCGGCGGGGCAGCGCAAGGGCGTGATCAGGCGGGGGTCAGCGCAGCGCCTCCGCGACCTCCCGGGCCGCGTCCACCACCCGCGGGCCCACCCGTTCCGGCACCGCGTCGGCCAGCATCACCACGCCGACGCTGCCCTCGACGCCGGTGACGCCGAGCAGGGGGGCCGCCGCGCCGCTCGCGCCCGCCTCCAGCTCACCGTGGGTCAGTGTGTACCCGGGGTCCCCGAAGCCCTGCTGCCGGGCGGCGAGGATCGCCCGGCCCGCGGCACCGCGGTCCAGGGGATGCCGGAACCCGGCGCGGTAGGCCACGTGGTAGTCCGTCCACGTGGGCTCCACCACGGCCACGGCGAGCGCCTCCGCACCGTCCACCAGCGTGAGATGGGCCGTCGCCCCGATGTCCTCGGCCAGCGACCGCAGCGCCGGCAGGGCGGCCTCCCGTACCAGCGGATGCACCTGGCGCCCGAGCCGCAGCACCCCGAGCCCGACCCGGGCACGGCCGCCCAGGTCCCGTCGTACAAGGGCGTGCTGCTCCAGCGTGGCCAGCAACCGGTAGACCACGGTGCGGTTCACGCCCAGCTTGTTGGACAGTTCGGTGACGGTGAGCCCGTGGTCCGTGTCGGCCAGGAGCTTGAGGACACGCAGTCCCCGGTCCAGCGTCTGAGAGGTCTCCGCGGTCACGACGCCCACTCCTCCAAGTGGTGAGGTCGACGGCCCCTCGCGGCGGATGCGTCACCGAGTCCCGTCGGCGACGCGCTTCAGAGGCCGCCGATCGGTCGGCGGCCCGGTCTGTTCCGGACCGCGTCGCTTCACGGCTGCGCTCCGCGGCGGCGCTGCCACGGGGCGTGTGCGTAGCGGGACAGTAGCGAAGGGGGTTCGCTCAGCGGAAGCCTCCGTCCAGAATCCGGGCAGCGGCCGACGCGGACGACTCCTTTTGCCCAGGTACGTGCGGTGCCTGCGGTGCGGTGCGGTGCGTGCGGTACGTGGTGCGTGCGGTGCGACAGACGGCGGGCGGGCGACGGGCCGGGGGCGGCGGGCCGGGGGCGGCGGGCGGACGCCGCGTCACCGCATCCGGGTGGCCCACTCCTGCACCTTGGCGATCCGCTGCCGCAGTTGCCCCGCCGTCGCCTCCGCGCTCGGCGGTCCTCCGCACACGCGGCGCAGTTCGGTGTGGATCACGCCGTGCGGCTTGCCGCTCTGGTGGACGTAGGCGCTGACCATGGTGTTGAGCTGCTTGCGCAGCTCCATCATCTCCTTGTGCGAGACGACGGGCCGCCGCTCGGCGGGCAGCTCCAGGAGGTCGGCCTCGGCGTCCGGCTTCTTGCGGCTGTGCGCGATCTGCCGGGCCTGCCGCTTCTGGAGCAGGAGCTGCACCTGGTCGGGTTCGAGGAGGCCCGGGATGCCGAGGTAGTCCTGCTCCTCCTCGCTCCCCGGGTGCGCCTGCATGCCGAACTCGGCGCCGTCGTAGAGGACGCGGTCGAAGACGGCCTCGGACTCCAGCGCCTCGAACGAGAACTGCTCCTGCTCGCCGGTGTCCTCGTCCTGCTCCTTGTTCGCCTCGTCCATCTCCTTCTCGGACTCGGCGTACGGGTCCTCCTCGCCCTCCTTCTTCGGCTTGTCGAGGGCGTGGTCCCGCTCCACCTCCATCTCATTGGCGAAGGTGAGGAGGTCGGGGACGGTCGGCAGGAACACGGAGGCGGTCTCCCCGCGCCGCCGGGACCGCACGAAACGCCCGACGGCCTGGGCGAAGAAGAGGGGCGTGGAGATGGTGGTGGCGTACACCCCCACCGCGAGCCGCGGCACGTCGACGCCCTCGGACACCATCCGCACGGCGACCATCCACCGGTCGTTGCTCTCGCTGAAGTCGTCGATCCTCTTCGAGGCCCCGGCGTCGTCGGACAGCACGAGGGTCGCCTTGGAGCCGGTGATCTCGCGGATCAGCTTGGCGTACGCCCGGGCCGAATCCTGATCGGAGGCGATGACGAGGGCGCCGGCGTCCGGGATGGCCTTCCTGACCTCGGTGAGCCGCTGGTCGGCGGCGCGCAGCACGCTCGGCATCCACTCACCGCGCGGGTCGAGCGCGGTACGCCAGGCCTGGCTGATCGCGTCCTTGGTCATGGGCTCGCCGAGCCGGGCGGCGATCTCGTCACCGGCCTTGGTCCGCCACCGCATCTGCCCGCTGTAGGACAGGAAGATGACCGGCCGCACGACGTGGTCGGCGAGCGCGTTGCCGTAGCCGTAGGTGTAGTCGGCGGCCGACCTGCGGATCCCGTCGTTGCCCTCCTCGTACGTCACGAAGGGGATCGGGTTGGTGTCGGACCGGAAGGGCGTACCGGTGAGCGCGAGCCGCCGCGTGGCCGGCTCGAAGGCTTCGAGGCAGGCCTCGCCCCAGGACTTGGAGTCGCCGGCGTGGTGGATCTCGTCGAGGATGACGAGGGTCTTGCGCTGCTCGACGCGGTTGCGGTGCAGCATGGGCCGTACGCCGACACCCGCGTAGGTGACGGCGACCCCGTGGTAGTCCTTGCCGAGCGGCCCCGCGCTGTACTCCGGGTCCAGCTTGATCCCTATCCGCGCCGCCGCCTCGGCCCACTGCTTCTTCAGATGCTCGGTCGGCGCGACGACGGTCACCTGCTGCACGACATGGTGGTGCAGCAGCCAGGAGGCGAGGGTGAGGGCGAAGGTCGTCTTGCCGGCGCCGGGGGTCGCGACGGCCAGGAAGTCACGCGGCTGCTCCTGGACGTACTTCTCCATCGCCCCTTGCTGCCAGGCACGCAGCTTGTTGGCGGTCCCCCAGGGAGCGCGGCCCGGGAAGGCCGGGGAAAGGTGATGGGAGGAGGCGGCGGTGGTAGTCACGGTCTCCGTCGGGGTCGAGCGGCTGGGCGGTGTCTTGTTCGGCGGTGTCTGCTACGCCTGTGTATGACGACCGGGTCACCTTACCGGCGGCCCGTCGCCGTCAACGCTCGGACGGGGCCGGGTCGCCGGTGGGTGGGACCGAGGTCACATCTCTACTCGGCCAGCGTCCTCAGCCGCCCCGCGATCGTCCGTACGTCGCCCTCGGCGCCCGACGCGACGTCGATGACCAGCGCGTACGCCACGTCCTGGGCACAGCCGCCGAGGTCCACGCCGTTGACGCCGAGGAAGGTCGCGGCGGCGAGCCAGGCGGTGCGCTTGTTCCCGTCGACGAGGGGGTGGTTGGCGGCGAGGCCGTGGAGCAGGGCCGCCGCCTGCTCGTACAGGTCGCCGTAGGCCTCCGTGCCGAACATCCGGGCCCTCGGCCGCCGTACGGCGGAAGCGAACAGCCCGGCGTCCCGCGCCTCGGGTGCCTGGCCGCCGAAGGCGGTCCGAGCGATGTCCTCGACCTCCGCGACCGTGAGATGTCTGGTCATTCGCCGAGCCTTCGCAACAGGTCGGCATGGCGCCGGGCGAGTTCCTCGGCGACGGCACGCACCGGTACCTCCTCTTCGCGCAGATACCGGCGTACGGCCTCCCTGGCGAGGTCCTCCGGTCGGCGGCCGCAGGCATCGGCGAGATCGGCGAGGGCCTGTCCGGTGTCCGGGTCGAGGTGAAGCGTGCTGTCCTGCATGTCGCGAGAGGCTAGTCGCTGTCGTCACAAGCCGCCGAGCGGTTTACGGCTCCCGCACGGCTTTCGACTCCCGCACGGTTACGGCTCCCGAACCGTGCACGCGGCACCCGAACACGGTTTACGGCTCCCGCTCCCGCAACCGCGTGGTCACCCACGCCCCCACCAACGCCACCCCCGCCATCGGCAGGAACACCACGGCGAACGCGGCCGGATGCGCACCCGCCGCCCCCGTCGCCGTATGACTCACCGCTCCCCCGCCCAGCGCAGCGAACGCCGCCCCGCCCGCCGCGAGCAGCAGCGCGTTCGAGAGGCCGTCGGAGATCTGGAGGGCGGCGGAGTTGGAGCCGGCCTCCTCGGGGGCGGAGAGGTGGAGCAGCAGGACGCTGGTGGAGGAGATCACCAGCCCCATCCCGAAGCAGCCGAACCCCCACGCGACGGCGACCGTCCAGACCGGCACGGAGTGGATCAGCACACTCGGCGCGGTGGCGATCGCGGCGGCCGTCAGCACCATCCCCACCGTCATCAGCCGTTCCCGGTACGGCTCCACGCGCGCCCGCGACTGCACCCACGACCCCAGCGCCCACGTCCCCCCGCCGGCCGCCAGCGAGAACCCGGCGAGCGTAGGCGACAGTCCCCGCTGGGTGACCAGCATCAGCGGCACGAAGGATTCGGCGGCGATGAAGGACCCCGCGGCGAGCCCGCGCAGCAGGACGACGGAGGGCAGCCCGCGCGCCGCCCGGCAGGTGCCGCGGGGCAGCAGTCCGAGCACGGCCGGCACGAGCAGCGCGGCACCGGCGAGGCCGGGGAGCAGGGAGAGGGGGCGCAGGTCCTGGGCTGCGTACTGGAGGAGCCCGGCGCCGAGGGAGATCCCGAGGGCGAGCCGGATGCGCCGCCGGTCGACGCCGCCGGGGGCCCTGCCGTCCACGGGTCCCGCGGCCCGCCGCCTTATCTGGGGCAGGGCAAGGGCCAGCGGGAAGACGACGAGGACCGGGATCCCGACGAACACCCACCGCCAGCCGAGCTGTTCGGTCACGGCGCCGGCCGCGAGCGGTCCCACGACGGACGGCACGACCCACCCCGCCGCGAACGCGGCCATGATCGCGGGCCGCAACCGCTCGGGGTAGGCCCGCCCGACGACGACGTACAGCGCGACGATGACCAGCCCGCCCCCGAACCCCTGCACGGCCCGCCCGAGGATGAACAGCCACATCGCCCCGGCCGTCCCGGACACCAGCAGCCCGGCCCCGAACGCGGCGATCCCGGCGGTCAACGCCCCGACCGGCCCGCGCCGATCGGCCCACTGCCCGCTGACGACCATCCCGAAGAGGCTGGTGGTGAAGTACCCGGAGAAGGCGAAGGCGTACAGCCCGACCCCGTCCAACTCCCGTGCCGCGACGGGCATGGCGGTCCCCACGGCGGTCGCCTCGAAGGCGACCAGCACGACGACGGACACGATCCCGACACTGAGCGCCCGGTAGGAACGCCCCAGCACCCCGTCCGCCCTCTCCCGACCAGAGGGAGCTCCAACTTCATCGTCGACGCCGACGCCACGCGGTTCCAGGGTTGCCATGCGGGTCAGCGTAAGGCGCACGCTCCGGTTTGACCCCTGTCAAAAGCCCACCCACGCCTGCGCCTTTGGTCGTACGACCACCCACCCCCCGCCCCCCGTTCATGAACGGCGTATGGCAGTCCCGTTGCAGCCCCCAGGCCACCCTTGAACCCGCCCGCACCCCCGCCATACGGTCATCCCACCGAGCTCGACAGGAAGCCTCACCGCTCCCTTCGACCCGGCCGTGTGCCCGAGTGGTTCAGGGACTCGCCTGCAAAGCGAGTTACGCGGGTTCGATTCCCGCCACGGCCTCAAGTGCCTTACCAGGCAGAGGGAAAGGGCGGCACCCTGTGAGGGGTGGCGCCCTTCCGGTCGTCCAGCCGGCTTGCGGACCGGTTGCCGACGCAGCCGCATCCGGTCCGCATCTAGCCCGGCAGCCCGTTCCCCCTCCAGCGACCCCGACGCGCTCTGAGCAAATCGGCGCTGGGCGGACCCACGAAGTGTTCGGCGTCGGCCGCAAAGCTCTCGAGGATCGAGAGGAGATGGTCATCCACTACGGGCGACTCCCGCTCCTTCACTACGAACGGCTCGACTGCGCGCCATACCGTATTCACTCGGCCTCGGACCATGACCATCGCCACGTCTTCCCCGATTATTCCCAGCGCATACATTCCAGCGAGAGTCTGAAAGAAATAAGCAACGCTGTACACACTCTCTTTGACCGCAGGCGGCAGCCCGCTCAGACCCAGCTCAGGGGAATACTCCTCGCGCAGCCGCGAGCAGACAAAATTGTACTGCTCGTGAAACTCGACTTTCCTGAACTCAGCGAGCAGGTCGAGCAGAGCAGGTATGTAGTTGGCATGCCGCGCAATGGCCAACTGCCGCATCCCGAAGATCAACGACGCGGCAACCGCGCAGATGGAGATCAGAAGAGCCAAGAGATTGAGCAGAAGGCTTCCATCCATGGAGGGATGTTAGGGGAACCCTCAGTGGCCGAAAAGGCTTCCTCCGATTTAAAAGGAAGCGAATATCGATCAACTCTCACTCCGGCCCCACCACTTCTCAACTTCCGCGGGGCTCACTGCCACTTCGGGCTGGTCGCCATCGTGCGCAGTTGGGTCAGGGGCAGGATCGGTGCGGTGCGGGTCGAGGGGCCGTTCTGGGCGGGGGACTGCCAGGTCATGAGGGTGACGTAGAGGCCGTCGGGGCGCAGTACGTTCACCGTCTGGTGGCCCTCGGGTGACTGCCGGGACTGGATCAGGGTGCCCTGCGGTGACGGCTTCACGTCGGCGAAGACGTGCTTGCGGAGTTCGGTCGTCGAGGTCTGCCTGGAGACGTGCACCTCGATCAGCGACTTGCCGTGGCCGTCGTCCACCCACAGCTGGCCCGACTGGCCGCTGCCCGGTGGAGTCGACGAGGTCAGGCCGGTCGGCAGCAGTGCGGTCAGTCGGGCGAGGGCCTGGTCGGCGGGGAGTGCGCCGGTGAAGGTCGGCCTGGGGGTGGCGGCTGGGCTTGTCGGGGCTGAGGCGCCGGGGGTCGCGCGGTCCGCCCCTCGGACGTCCGACAGCAGGCCGGTGAGGGCATTCGCGCCCAGGCCGACCAGCGCGAGCACGGCCGCTCCGCTCACGCCGAGCGCCACGGCACGGCGGCGGCGCCTGCGCCGGCCGTCGCGGATTCCCGCGCGCAGAAGTGACGGTGTGTCGGGCGGGGAGATGGTCAGGAGGCTGCTGCGCAAGGCTTCGGTGAAGTCTTCTTCTTGAGGCATGGCGGGTCACCGCGTTTCGGGTGTCGTCGGTGCGGAGGGCGAAGGCGGAGAGGGAAGGCGGGAGCGAAGTGGTGCCTGCGCAGCGGAGTTCAGGGGCTCACGAGCTCGGACAGGTCGTGGCCCAGAAGGTCCCGGATCCGGGCGAGCGCGCGCATGCTCTGGTTGCGCACCGCGCCCGGCCTGACCTGGAGGATCGCCGCGGTCTGCTCGACACTGCGGTCCTCCCAGTAGCGCAGGAGCAGCACGGCCCGGTCCCGGGCGGAGAGCCGGCCGAGCGCGTCGAGCAAGGTGACCCGCAGCGTGGCGTCGTGCTCGGGGGCGGCGCCGGAGTCCGGCAGGGTGTCGGTGGGCTGTTCGGAGTTGCTGCGCCGACGGCGGTAGGACAGGTAGGTCCGTACGAGGACGGTGTGGGTGTACGCCGCCGGGTCGTCCACCTGCGCGATCTTTCGCCAGTTGGCGTACATCCGGCCCAGCGTGTCCTGGACCAAGTCCTCCGCGAGGTGAGCGTCACCGCTGGTGAGCACACACGCGGAGCGGAACAGAGGGGCGGTTCGCGCAGCGGCGAACGCCATGAATTCCTCTTCGTGCCGGCGCTTCATCGGAGATCCTGTTCGTCGTCCACACTCTGAAGACGCGGTGGCGGCGGCGTTACGTCCCACCCTGAGAAGCAGCGATCGAGAGTGGGGAGACGAGAGTGAGGAGAGTCGACGTGTCAGAGGGCGTGGCAGGGCAGCCGTTCCCGGATGGCTTCGGGGAGGGTGGGACGCCTGCTCCGCACCCGCTCCTCGGGCCGGTGCTTGGCTTTCTCGGGCGGTGGCGGGGGCTTGGACAAGGCGGGTATCCGACGCTCGACGGCGACTTCTCCTACGCGCAGGAGGTCAGCTTCGGTCACGACGGGCGGCCCTTTCTCCGGTACGAGGCCCGCGCCTGGCTGCTCGACGCGGACGGGGCGCCGCTGCGTCCGGCGGCCCGGGAGAGCGGCTGGTGGCGGCTCCAGGACGACGGGCGGGTGGAGGCGGTGATCACCCAGCCGACCGGGATCACGGAGATCCTGACCGGGCGGGCGGAGGACGGCTTCGTGGACCTCGCCACGCACACCGTGGCCCTCACCCCCACCGCCAAGGAAGTGACCGCGACCCGCCGCCGGTACACCCTGGCCGACGCCGACGCCGACGCGGACTCAGCCGTCGACCAGGGCCCGCACGGCGACACCTTCACCTTCGTCCACGACCTCGCCGCGGTCGGGCAGCCCTTGCAGCACCACCTCTCCGCGACCCTGCGGCGTGCGGCCGGTCAGAGCACCCGGCCCGCCTCGTCCTGGAACAGCTCCGTCCAGTAGTGCCAGTCCTCATCCGTCGTGGTGCCCGTCGGGTCGATGGTGGACAGGGCTCTGATCATCGTCTTGGCGACCTGGGCGTAGAGGGTGTTGGTGAGTTCGTGGGCCAGGGACTCGTCTATCCGGCGCTCGCGGTGCAGCAGCCAGAGCGTGAAGGCGAGGGTGGAGATGTCGGTGTTCAGCGGGTGCAGGGTCGCTTCGCGCTCGCTCCAGTTCAGGACCGCGCCCGTCTCCCCGTCGACCACCAGGGTGTTGTCCTCGATCAGGTGGCCGAGGACGATCAGGCGGTCGGCCCTGGGCGGGAGGGCGGACAGCCGGTCGGCGTGGTGCTCCGCGAGCGTCGGCAGCGGGGCGTCCGGGTCGGTGTGGAAGAGGACGCCGTCCTCGGGCAGGCCGGTCACCGCCAGGAAGCGGCGGGTCGGGGCGTGCGTGAGCGTGGACGGGAAGTCGATGTCCTCGAAGCGGACGACCTGGCCGCGGCCGAACTCCTGGTCCAGGAGGCGCGGCGGCAGGTCCAGCGCCAGGCCGGACTCCGTGCCCGGGCCCGCCACCAGCGCCAGGGGGCGGATCAGGGCCGCGATCTTCCAGAACGTCGGCACATCGCCCGCCGTGCCCTCCTCGAACACCGTCAGCAGCTGGCGCGTCGCGTCCTCCACCGCCGTAGGGCCGAAGCGGCCGGCGTAGGAGGCGAACTGGCCGCGCACCTCGGTGAGTTCGTCCGTCGCCGTCGCGAAGCGGACCAGGGTGGGCAGGGAGGGGGCCAGCGGGGTGCGGTCCATCAGGTCGGGGCGGGCGTGGAAGAACGCCGTCGTCGAGACCTCACCGGTCGCGCCGTCGAGCAGGACCGACTCCCGCTCCTTGCCGTGCAGGTCCGTGAGTCCGCCGATCACCAGCTGGTCGCGCAGCTCCTCGCTGAGCCGATCACCCGGGTCGGACGTGGCGTCCGCCACCGTCCGCAGGCCCTCCCGGCGCAGCTCCTCGAAGGTGAACAGGTCGCTGTCAGCCGGCAGTCCGGGCCCGCTGAGCCAACTGCGGGTCGTGGCATGGGTGATGTACGGGCTCAGCTCGTCCTCGGTCAGTCTGATCGCCGCTACGGCGGTGTCGGTCGTGCTCATGGTTCCCCCGTGTGCTTCGTACGCAGTCCCCCGGCTGGGCACAGCACGGCGACCCGGTCGGGCCCGGCGCGCGTCCCCCACTGACCAGAACACTACGCGCCACCACTGACAACGCCCCCGTATCAAGGAGACGTCACAGCACCCTCGCGCGTTCCCGCCCCGCGAGAATCGCGTCCACCGTCTCGGCGGGGGTCTGTCCAGAGGTGTCCAGCCACAGGCCGATCGGCGGGGTCGACACCCGCAGCGCCGCGTCCAGCGCGGGGACCGTCCAGGCCGCGTCGCCGTAGCCCGTCTTCGCCCGGGCCGCCTCCCGGGCGGCCACCGTCCCCGCGTCCGGCGCCAGGACGACGACGTACAGCGGGCGGGTCCTGACCAGTCGGACGTACGCCGTCAGCTCCTCGCCGAGCACCACGTCCTGCACGACGGCGGTGAACCCGGCCTCGGCGTAGGCGTCCGCCGTGGTGGCCGACAGCCGGTACCGCAGGCGGAGTTGAGCGAGTGCCTCGTCCGAGGCACCGGGCAGGTACTCCTGGCGGCCGGACACGATCATCCGCCGGAACACGTCCCCGCGCACATGCGCGGCCCGCGGCAACCGCTCCGCGAGCAACTGCGCGACCGTCGACTTCCCGGCCGCCATCACACCGGTGACGAGGACGACGCCCTGCACGCGAACTCCTCTACGACAGAGGGCACTTGGCTCACCATAGGCCCAGCGTCGAGCTCACCTCAGGCATACGAGCACCGGAGTCGTACGAGCACCTGGCTCACCGTAGGCGTACGAGGACCCGCAGGCGCAGACCGACTCAGCGGTCCGTCACCACCGCCGCCTGCGGCCGGATCGGCAACCGGTTCACCGGGCGCCCCGTAGCGGCCCGTACGGCCGAGGCGATCGCCGCAGGAGAGGTGACCACCGGCACCGCGCTCGCCGCCTTCGCGCCGAACGGGGCGACCACGTCCCGCTCCTCCACGAGCTTGACGATCCGGATGTCCGGCGCGTCCAGGGCCGTCGGCAGCGCGTACCCGGTGAGGTCCGGGTGCCGGATCAGCCCGCGCGCGGTGCGCAGGTTCTCCGTCAGCGCTATCCCGACGCCCTGCGTGACGCCCGCCTCGATACGGGCCTCCAGCTGGGCGGGGTTGAGGATCCGGCCGACGTCCTGGGCGAGCGCCAGCTCGACCACGCGGACCGAACCGAGCTCGATGTCGACGTCGACGACCGCGCGGATCGCGCAGAACGCCATGCCCACGAAGGCGTCCCCCTGACCGGCCTCGTCCAGCGGCTCCGTGGGGTGCGGACGGCACTGCGCCGTCGCCCACAGCTCCTTGCCGTCCATGGCCTCGGTGACGGTCGTCGACAGGACGCCGTCGTAGGAGGTGATCTTGCCGTCGACGATCTGGAGCAGCTCGGTGGACATGCCGAACTTGTGCGCCAGGGGCTGGAGCAGCTGGGTGCGGACCATCTTGGCGGCCCGTTCGACCGCGCCCCCGGAGACCCAGGTGTGGCGGCCACGCGCGCCCGCGCCCGCGGGAGGCTGGTCGGTGTCGACGGGGGCCACGTGGACCTCGTCGATGCCGAGGGTCTCCTGGACGATCTGGCGGGCCAGCGTCGTGAAGCCCTGGCCGGTCTCGACGGCCGCGCAGAGCACCGTCGCGACGCCGTCCTGGACGCGCACGGTCGCCGTGGAGACCTCGTCCGCGCCCTCCGCGCCGAGCATGTGCACCATGCCGAGGCCGTAGCCGACACCCCGGCGGATCGCACCGGGTTCGCCCGCGCCCTCGGGGCCGCCGGGCAGCAGCCACTCGTCCTCGGGGGTGTCCTTGGGCAGCGCCGGCAGCGGGAAGTCCCGTACGGCTTGCAGCAGTTCGGCGACCGGCGCCGGGCAGGTCACCGTCTGGCCGGTCGGGAGCACGTCCCCGGTCGCCAGCACGTTGCGCAGGCGCAGTTCCGCCGGGTCGATCCCGAGCTTCTTGGCCAGCTTGTCCATCTGGGCCTCGTAGGCCGCGCAGACCTGCATGGCGCCCTCGCCGCGGACATGGCCGGAGGGCGGGTTGTTGGTGCGTACGGCCCAGCCCTCGATGAAGGCGTTCGGGACGACGTACGGCCCGCACGCGAAGCCCACGGCGGCGGCCAGGGCCTCCGAGGAGGTGTCGGCGTAGGCGCCGCCGTCGAGCAGGATCTGCGCCTCGACCTTCACCAACTTGCCCTCGGCGTCGGCGTGGTGGCGGTATCTCAGCAGGGTGGGGTGCCGGTGCACGTGGCCGAGGAAGGACTCCTCGCGCGTGGCCGTCAGCTTCACCGGGCAGCCGGTCTTGAGCGCGAGCAGGCCGAGCGGGAGCTGGAAGCCCTGGTCCTCGCGGTCGGCGGTGGCGCCGGGGACGCCGGTGACGACGACCTTGACGCGCTCGGGCTCCAGGCCGTAGCAGGCGGCGGCGGTGTCACGGTCGGCGTGCGGGTCGGTGGAGGCGAGGTACAGCTCCACGCCGCCGTCGGGACGGGGCACGGCGAGGCCGGCCTCGGCGCCGATGGGCGCGGGGTCCTGGCGGCCGATGCGGTACTGGCCCTCGACGACGATCTCGCCGGTCACGGAGGGGTCGCCGTGCTGGAGCGGGATGTGGCGGACCAGGTTGCCGTCGGGATGCAGGGGCTCGGCCTCGAACGCCAGCTCGGGATCGGTGACCGGGTCGAGGACCTCGTACTCGACGATGACGGCGGCCGCGGCCATGCGCGCGGTGTCGGGATGGTCGGCGGCGACGGCCGCGATGGGCTCGCCGTGGTGGCGTACGACCTCGGAGGCGAACACCGGACGGTCGGCCCTGCCCCGGCCGTGCACCGGGCTGCCGGGGACGTCCTCGTGGGTGACGACCGCGCGGACTCCGGGCATGTCACGCGCGTGTGAGGTGTCGATGGACACGATGCGCGCGTGCGCGTGCGGTGAGCGCAGGACGGCGGCCCACAGCAGGCCCTCGGCCCACAGGTCGGCCGCGTACGGGAAGGTGCCCTCGGTCTTCGCGCGCGCGTCGGCGGGCGGCAGGGAGACGCCGAGGCCGTGCGGAATCGGCTCGGGGGCGGGTGCAGCCTCCGCGGCGGTGGTCGCGGTGGCGGCTTCGTTGCTCACGTCTGGCCTCCGTCCTGTCCCTGTCCGTACGCCTGCTCATGCGGTCCGGAGGAGCTCGGGAACCCCGGCGAGTCGAACGCCGACGGGTTGACGCCTCCGGCGCCCGGACCCGCCTGGTGCGGAATACGTGGCTCGTCGCCGTCCGTCTCAGCCTCGGCCGCCGCGTGGGCCTCGCGCTCGGCGACGACCTCCTTGACGGCGTCGACGACACCCCGGTAGCCGGAGCAGCGGCAGAGGTTGCCGCACAGCGCCTGGCGGGTCTCCAGCTCGGTGGGCGCGGGGTTGCCCTCCAGCAGGTCGTGCACGGTCATCGCCATGCCCGGCACGCAGAATCCGCACTGCACCGCGCCGCACCGGGCGAGCGCCCGCTGCACGTCCGAGGGCCGGCCGTCCTCGGCGAGGCCCTCGACGGTACGGACCTCGCTGCCGGCGGCGGTCACGGAGGGCACCAGGCAGGACGCCACGAGCCGTCCGTCGACCTGGACGTTGCACGCCCCGCACTCGCCCTGCGAGCAGCCGTCCTTGGCACCCGCGAGGCCGAGCCGCTCGCGCAGCACGTAGAGCAGCGACTCGCCGATCCAGGCGTCGGTGACGGGCCGGTCGACGCCGTTGACGCGCAGCACGTAGGAGGCGAGCGGGTGCTCCTCGCCGGGGGCGGCGGCCCGGTCGTCGGGGTCGCCCGCGTGTTCCTCCGCGGGCGGCGGGGCCTGCTCGTCGTCCGGGGCGGACGGGGTACGGGCCGGGGTGTGCTCCGCATCGGCGTCGGCGGGCCCGTCAGCGGCTTCCACGGCCCCGCGGGCGCCCTCGGGCGACTCGGGGGCAGCAGGGTGCCCCTCGGCGTCCGGAGCGGGCTCTGAGGCGGCTGTGGAGGCGCTGTCCGGGTACGCCCCGGCGGAGCCGTGGGCTTCCGACGGACCGTGGGTGTCCGCGAGGCCGCTGCCCTCTCCGTCGGTCCGCGCGTCGGCCGAAGCGCCACCGTCGTCGGCCGACACCGCGTGCTCGTCACCGGGCACGTACATGTGCTCGTGTTCGGCGGCCACGCGCGTGTGGTCGTCACCGGCAGGCACGTGCGCGTGCTCGCCGCCGACCGTCCCACCGGAGCCGTCACCGACCGTCCCACCGGAACCGCCGTCGAACGCCCCGGTGCCGCCGTCGTCGAACCCATGGGACCCGTCGTCCGCCCACGGCTGGACCGGCGGGGCCGGCTGGGTCGCCCAGGGCGCGGCCGCGCCGCCCGGCAGGGTCGCCGGAGGGGTGCCGCCCCACTGCTCGACCAGGGACGACGTGGTGAACTCGCCCGATTCGTCCGGAAGATCGCCGCCCGCAACAGGAATCGACCACTGCCCGGTGACATCGTGGCCAGGGGCCGGAGTCGGGGCGGGGGCCGCCGCCGTGTCCTCGACGTGCCACTGCTGCGTGGTCGCCGGGTTGTACGAGAACTGCCCGGTCTGCCCCGGCGGCACGGCGTTGGCGTCCGGCCAGCCGGAGCCCTCGGCCGGCGTGCCCCACGCTCCCGTGGCGCCCGGGTCGGTGCCGTCGCCCTCGCCCGGCGCCGCCGTTATCCGCGGCGGCACATAGCCGTGCCCGGGCGCGGCGAGCGGACTGTCGGCGGAGGCCAGGAGGGCGTCGATGCCCCCTTCGGGGAGTTTCACGAAGGCGGTCGCGCCGTCGTCGTAGTCCCCCTGAGGGAGCGGGTCCCAGCGGCCGGCGGCCCGGGGCGTGCCCTCTCCGTGCTGGTCGTCGGTCACGACAGTGCCCTCCCCAGTGCTCGTCGGGCCAGCGCGGCGACGGTGCGCCGCAGGTGCAGAACGGCCGGCGGATGCTGCGGTACGGAACCGTCCGGGGCCGGTGCCGGGTCGGGGATGCAGGCCGCGGCCACGTACTCACCGAAGGCCTCCAGAGCCTCCGGGACGAGCGCGCGGTTGTTGTCCCAGTCGATGAGCCGGGCCACCCACTGCTCGGCGTCCAGGGGCCGCAGCGGCATCGGCGCTATGGCACCGACGGCGCATCTGACCCCGCGCCGGGCCGGGTCCAGGACGAGGGCGACGGAGGCCATCGCGCGTCCCGGGCCGGTCCGCCCGGTGACCTTGAGGAAGACCTGCGGGGCGTGCAGCAGGGGCACGCGCACGAAGCCGATGAGCTCGCCCGCGCGCAGCATCTCCATGCCGGCCAGCAGGTGCGAAACCGGCATCTCCCGGCGGGCGCCGTCCGGGCCCGCGATGATCAGGGTGGCCTCCAGGGCGGCGAGCACGGGCAGTGCGTCGCCCGTGGGGGCCGCCGAGGCGATGTTGCCGCCCAGGGTGCCCGCGTTGCGGATCTGCGGCGGGCCCGCGGCGCGCGCGGCGGCCGCGAGGGCCGGGATGAGGGCGGCGAAGTCGGGGCGGCCCATGCGCGCGTGCGTGAGCCCGGCACCGAGCAGGGCGTGCCCGTCCTGGTACTGCCAGCCGCGGATCTCGCTGATCCGGCCGAGACCGACCAGGGCGGCGGGCCTGAGCTGTCCCGAGTTGACGGCGGCCATCAGGTCGGTGCCGCCCGCGACGGGCACGGCGGCGGGCATGGCCGTGAGGGCCGCCACCGCCTCGTCCAGCGTCGTGGGCAGCGTGACGGCCTGCGCCGCCTGCGGTGCGTGCGTGGTCAAACCGGCTGCCCCTTCCCGCTGCCCCACCTGGTCCTGCCCCGTTGCTGCCGTACGGTACGTGCTGACAGGGCGGACGTGGCAACTCTGGCACATCTTCGCAACACCCGAAGACAGGGGTCCGCCAGGAGGCGTTCGGCGGCATTCGCCCACCCCATCAGGCAGATGGTCCGTTTTCGCACGGCATCACCGGCACGCACCGATTGACACTCTTCGGTGACACTTGAGGTCTTTTTCCCCTACCTGTTCGGGGGTGCCCCTTCGATGGGCCTGCCGAGCACTCCCGGCCGCTTCTGCCACGGCAGCGGACCCGTGGGCGGCCGGTAGCCGACGCCCAGGGCGTCAAGTCGCTCGTAGTGGACGGCCATCCGCCGCTCGAAGCCGGCGAAGTCCCGTTCCGCCGGGGCGGGCAGGGCGCTCCAGGCCACCTCGGCGAAGGCCGCGAGCCGCGGGAACGCCTGGTAGTCCACGCGCGCGTGGTCCTCCATCACCTCGGTCCACAGATTGGCCTGCGTACCGAGGACACGGTCGGCCTCGGCCGGCGTCAGCTGCGGTGGAACGGGCTCGAAGCGGTACACGTCCTCCAGGGTGCGGACGTAACCGATCGGCACCGGCTCGTCCTCGCCGGCGTCCTGGCGGTGGTCCAAGTAGACGTGCTGCTCGGGGCACATGACGACGTCGTGGCCCGAGCGGGCGGCGGCGATCCCGCCCGCGTAGCCACGCCAGGAGGAGACGGCCGCGCCCGCGGCGAGCCCGCCCTCCAGGATCTCGTCCCAGCCGATGAGCCTGCGCCCGCGCGCGGTGAGCCACTGGTCGAAGTGTCCGATGAACCAGGACTGCAACGCGTCCTCGTCCGCGAGGCCGAGTTCCTCGATCCGGGCCTGAACCGAAGGCGACTCCCGCCACTGCTCCTTGGCACATTCGTCGCCGCCGATGTGAATGAACTCGGAGGGGAACAGCTCCAGCAGTTCCTCGAAAACGCCCTCGTAGAAGCGAAGGGTCTTGTCAGTGGGGGCGAGTACGTTCAGGGAAATGCCCCAGTTGTCCCAGACCGACAGGGAGGACGTGTCGATGACATCGGTGTTGCCGAGTTCCGGGTACGCGCTGATCGCGGCCTGCGAGTGTCCGGGTACGTCGATTTCGGGGACGACGGTGATATGCCGTTCGGCGGCGTAGGCGACGATCTCGCGGATGTCGTCCTGGGTGTAGAAACCCCCGTGCGGCTTCTCCTCCCACAGCGGTGAGGCCCCGTGGCCGATTCTGGTACGCGTCCGCCAGGAGCCCACTTCGGTGAGCCGGGGGTACCTCTTGATCTCGACGCGCCAGCCCTGGTCGTCCGTCAAGTGGAAGTGGAAGACGTTGAGTTTGTGCGCGGCCATCAGATCGAGGTAGCGCAGCACGCCGTCCTTGGGCATGAAGTGCCGTGCCACGTCGAGCATGAGACCGCGCCAGCGGAATCGCGGGGCGTCCTCGACGGTCTGGTGCTGGACGCCGTACTGGAGGCCGGGGGCGACGGGCGCGCGCCGGAAGGCATCGGGGCCGAGCAGCTGGCGGAGCGACTGGGCACCCCAGAACACGCCGGCCGGGCCGCCGCCGGTGATGTCGACGCCCCGGTCGGCGGAGACCGTCAGGCGGTAGCCCTCCGGGTCGAGGGTGTCGTCCAGGCGCAGCGTGAGCGTGTTCTCGGCATCCTCTCGTCCGGGCGCCAGGGGCAGCGCCAGGGCGGTGCCGAGCGTGGCGCGCAGCCACCGCTGTGTGTTCTCGGTGCCGGGCGCACCCCACAGGGTGGTTTCCGGCCCGAACACGAAGCCGCACCGGGCGGGTCCCTCGACGGCGCGCGGCGCGGGAATCAGTTCTGCCAGCGAAGTCACGTCAGTCCTTAACCGCTCCGCCCGGCCCGGGGACCAGGCGTCGCTGTACGAGTACGAAGAACACCAGCAGGGCATCGGCGGCCTCGACTGCGAAGTGCCGCCGACATGGGATGACTTGACGGAGAGGAAATCCCATCAGCCCGAGCGGGAGGAGCGCGAAAGCAATCCGCCGCGACCGGAAACAAGAACGACGAGGCGGTTCGGAAGCGGAACCGGAATCACGTCATGGCGGTCGCCGAAATACGACCGAAATCCGGCTGCCCGTCCTCATGCAGCACCCCTCCGCACGCGTTGCCCCGCACGCAACCAGAATTCCGCGCAACGCAATAGAGGCTAGGTCTCACGCGGCCTCGCCACAAGAGGTCTAGGCCAATCCTTGACACAGGAAAGCCCCGGGGGCGCACCGTACGCACCCCAGGGGCCCTGTGAAGCTCAGCCGGGCGGTGGACTACTTGTCGCCGCCCTCGTCGTCCCCGGAACCCATGGACTCGTAGATCTCCTTGCACATGGGACACACCGGGTACTTCTTGGGATCGCGGCCGGGTACCCACACCTTGCCGCAGAGCGCCACGACGGGAGTCCCGTCCAGGGCGCTCGCCATGATCTTGTCCTTCTGGACGTAGTGGGCGAAGCGCTCGTGGTCGCCGTCGCCGTGGGAAGTCTGCGGCGTGGGCTCGACGAGGGTCCCCGTACCAGTCCCGCGCTCGGGCTCGAGAGTGCTCATATCGCCAAGAGTACTGAAGGTCACATGGATCAGTTCAGCGAAGGGTCGTCCGGGTAGGTGGCCACCATCGCGAGCTCGTTGCGCTGGCGGCGCAGCACCTCGCGCCAGAGTCTTTCCGGGGCGGGTGAGGAGACGTCGCCGGGTTCCGACTCGACGACGTACCAGGCGCCCTCCACCAGCTCGTCCTCCAGCTGGCCCGGCCCCCAGCCGGCGTACCCGGCGAAGATGCGCAGGCTGCCGAGGGCCGAGGCGAGCAGCTCGGGCGGGGCCTCCAGGTCGACCAGCCCGATCGCGCCGTGGACTCTGCGCCAGCCCAGCGGGGCTCCGTCGACCGCGCCGCCGCCGGGTATGACGGCGACCCCCAGGGCGGAGTCCAGGGAGACCGGGCCGCCCTGGAAGACGACCCCGGGCTCGCCCGCGAGGTCGGCCCAGCCCTCCAGGATGTCGCCCACGTCCACCGGGGTGGGACGGTTGAGGACGACGCCGAGCGAGCCCTCCTCGTCGTGGTCGAGGAGAAGCACCACCGCGCGGTCGAAGTTCGGGTCCGCCAGGGCGGGCGTTGCCACGAGCAACCGCCCTGTGAGCGAGGACACCTCGGTCATGCCAGACATGATCCCGCATCTTCCCTTCGCGTGGGGAGGCAATGCGTCTCGGGGAGTGGATGCAGCTCAGAGCGCAACGATGCGCCCTGAGCGCACGCCAGGCGCTCGTGACCCCATGTGCCCGGCAGCTAGCGGTTCGTGTTGTGACAGAGCTATGACGTGGCTGGGCGGCACTTGGGCTTACAGAAGGGGGGTGGGCGGCGATTACCCTTTCCCTTCTGGCCCCTGCCCGACTCATCGGAACGCGAGATACATGACCGTCAACGGCTCTGACGACGTACTGCTTGTCCACGGCGGAACCCCGCTGGAGGGCGAGATCCGTGTCCGCGGTGCGAAGAACCTCGTACCGAAGGCCATGGTCGCCGCCCTGCTGGGCAGCGAGCCGAGTCGACTGCGCAACGTTCCGGACATCCGTGACGTGCGGGTCGTACGCGGACTGCTGCAACTGCATGGTGTGACGGTCCGTCCGGGTGAGGAACCGGGCGAGCTGGTGATGGACCCGACGCATGTCGAGAGCGCCAACGTCGCTGACATCGATGCCCACGCGGGTTCCAGCCGGATTCCGATCCTGCTGTGCGGCCCGCTGCTGCACCGGCTCGGGCACGCCTTCATCCCCGGCCTCGGCGGCTGTGACATCGGCGGCCGGCCCATCGACTTCCACTTCGAGGTGCTGCGGCAGTTCGGCGCGACGATCGAGAAGCGCGCGGACGGGCAGTTCCTGGAGGCGCCGCGGCGGTTGCGCGGTACGAAGATCAAGCTGCCGTACCCGTCGGTGGGCGCGACCGAGCAGGTGCTGCTGACGGCCGTGCTCGCCGAGGGTGTCACCGAGCTCTCGAACGCGGCGGTGGAGCCGGAGATCGAGGATCTCATCTGCGTGCTCCAGAAGATGGGCGCCATCATCGCGATGGACACCGACCGGACGATCCGCATCACGGGTGTGGACCGGCTCGGCGGCTACAACCACCGCGCGCTGCCGGACCGTCTGGAGGCCGCCTCCTGGGCGTCCGCCGCACTGGCGACCGAGGGCAACATCTACGTCCGCGGCGCCCAGCAGCGCTCGATGATGACGTTCCTGAACACCTACCGGAAGGTGGGCGGTGCCTTCGAGATCGACGACGAGGGCATCCGCTTCTGGCACCCCGGTGGCCAGTTGAAGTCCATCGCGCTCGAGACGGACGTGCACCCGGGCTTCCAGACGGACTGGCAGCAGCCGCTGGTGGTCGCCCTCACGCAGGCCACGGGCCTGTCGATCATCCACGAGACGGTGTACGAGTCCCGCCTCGGTTTCACCTCCGCGCTCAACCAGATGGGTGCGCACATCCAGCTGTACCGCGAGTGCCTGGGCGGCTCGAACTGCCGCTTCGGCCAGCGCAACTTCCTGCACTCGGCGGTCGTCTCGGGCCCCACCAAGCTCCAGGGCGCCGACCTGGTCATCCCCGACCTCCGAGGCGGCTTCTCCTACCTGATCGCCGCCCTGGCGGCCCAGGGCACGTCCCGCGTCCACGGCATCGACCTCATCAACCGCGGCTACGAGAACTTCATGGAGAAGCTCGTGGAACTCGGCGCAAAGGTCGAGCTGCCGGGCAAGGCACTCGGCTAGCCGCAGCAGTCGCACGAACGCCGATGGGGCGGTCACCCGAGTCCGGGTGACCGCCCCATCGGCGTAATCAGGGGCGCCCCTCAGGGGCGCGGGGAACTGCGCGACCAGCCACGGCGGTCCCGTCAGCCGAAGGACGGCCGGCAGTCACCCGGCGCTCGAAGCGGAGCGCTTACTTACCCTTGGCGGCTTCCTTGAGCTTGGAGCCCGCCGAAACCTTGACGCTGTAGCCGGCCGGGATCTGGATCGGGTCACCGGTCTGCGGGTTGCGCGCGGTGCGAGCGGCACGGTGGGTGCGCTCGAAGGTCAGGAAGCCGGGGATGGTGACCTTCTCGTCACCCTTGGCGACGATCTCGCCGACGGTCTCGGCGAACGCGGCCAGAACGGCGTCGGCGTCCTTGCGGGTCACCTCGGCGCGGTCGGCCAGCGCGGCCACCAGCTCACTGCGGTTCATGTTGTTACTCCCGTGTTCTTCTTGCCGTTGGGGTGTGCCTCGCGGCGGTGCCGCACACGAGGCACAGCGAAGCCGATGCGCTCGCGCCCAGGGACGCATCCTGCCCCTACCTGCTGCGGGAAAGCCAATCCGGCACCCGTAGGACTCGCATGAACACCCTAGGGGGTCACACGAACAGAGGCCTGGGCGTGGCGCCACCCTAGAGGGTGGCGCGAAGCGCCTGGTTCCGCGACGCGCCGGGCCGGAGGGCCACCGTGGCGATCCTCACAGCCGAACAAACATACGACGTCCACTGTAGACGCGGCGGCCCGGCACCGGGACGTGGGCCCTGGACCATCGCCCCCGCGGCCTAGGCCGTCGCCCCTGCGGCCTTCGCCGCGTCCCGCACCGCACCCGCCACCGCGCCCGCGACCTTGTCGTTGAATACGCTCGGGATGATGTAGTTCGGGTTCAGCTCGTCCTGGGTGACGACGTCGGCGAGCGCCTTCGCGGCCGCGAGCATCATCTCGGTGTTGACCGTCCGGGACTGCGCGTCCAGCAGACCGCGGAAGACACCCGGGAAGACCAGCACGTTGTTGATCTGGTTCGGGAAGTCGGAGCGGCCGGTGGCCACGACGGCGGCCGTCTGTCGGGCGATCGCCGGGTCGACCTCGGGGTCGGGATTCGCGAGCGCGAACACGATGGCACCCTCGGCCATGGCGGCCACGTCGTCGCCGTCCAGGACGTTCGGGGCGGAGACACCGATGAAGACGTCGGCGCCGCGCACGGCCTCCTTCAGCGTTCCCGTCAGGTTCTCGGGGTTGGTGTTGTCCGCGATCCAGCGCAGCGCCGAACCGGGAGCGGCGTCCACGAGGTCCTCACGGCCCGCGTGCACGACCCCGTGGATGTCGGCGACGACGGCGTTCTTGACGCCGGCCGCGATCAGCAGCTTGAGGATGGCGGTGCCGGCCGCGCCGGCGCCGGACATGACGACCCGGATGTTCTCAATTGCCTTGCCGGTGACGCGCAGTGCGTTCGTCAGGGCGGCGAGGACGACGATCGCGGTGCCGTGCTGGTCGTCGTGGAAGACGGGGATGTCGAGGGCCTCACGGAGCCGGGCCTCGATCTCGAAGCAGCGCGGGGCGGAGATGTCCTCGAGGTTGATGCCGGCGAACCCGGGCGCGATGGCCTTGACGATCTCGACGATCTGGTCGGTGTCCTGGGTGTCCAGGCACAGCGGCCAGGCGTCGATGCCGGCGAAGCGCTTGAAGAGGGCGGCCTTGCCCTCCATGACCGGCAGAGCGGCCTTGGGGCCGATGTTGCCGAGGCCCAGCACGGCCGAGCCGTCCGTCACGACCGCAACGGAGTTCCGCTTGATGGTGAGGCGGCGGGCGTCCTCGGGGTTCTCGGCGATCGCCATGCACACGCGGGCCACGCCCGGGGTGTAGATCATGGAGAGGTCGTCGCGGTTGCGGATGGGGTGCTTGGACGCCATCTCGATCTTGCCGCCGAGGTGCATGAGGAACGTACGGTCGGAGACCTTGCCGAGGGTGACGCCCTCGATCCGGCGCAGCTCCTCGACGATCTCGTCCGCGTGCTTGGTGGAGCTGGCCGCGATCGTGACGTCGATCCGGAGCTTCTCGTGACCGGAAGCGGTGACGTCGAGGCCGGTCACCGAGCCTCCGGAGGACTCCACGGCGGTGGTGAGCTGCGATACGGCGGTTCCGCTCGCGGGCACCTCCAGCCGGACCGTCATCGAGTAGGAGACGCTGGGCGCCGTTGCCATGGCCGACTTCCTCTGCTTTCACCTGCGGAGCTGGATTGCCGTCCGATGGTCGCACCTACTGCCGGGTAGGCGTTAGCCGCCCTGGATTGCGATCGTTTTGTTCATGCGGCGGGCCATGAGAAAGAGGCCCACGTCACATGGACGTGGGCCTCTCATCAAGTCAGTGACACCGACCCGCCATGCTCGCCTCGCGGCAAGTGGTCCCTCTGAGGGACGAAGGTTGGGCCCGGGGGCTTGGATCGGGCCGGTGTCACATCCAGGCTAACAAACGGATCCCGAAAGACCATTCCCGCAGCGCGAGTTCAATCTCTCAGCAGATCGGGGACCCCTTCGGGGTTTGGCTGGTCCCGGTCCGCGGAGACGACCGTCAGCTGCTGGGTCGCGCGGGTGAGGGCGACGTAGAGCACGCGCAGTCCGGCCGGCGACTCGTCGGCGATCTCGGCCGGGGAGACGACGACCGTCGCGTCGTACTCCAGACCCTTGGCCTCCAGGCTCCCGAGTGCGACGACCCGGTCGCCGAGTCCGGTGAGCCAGCGGGCGGCCTCCTCGCGCCGGTTCATGGCGACGACGACACCCACGGTGCCGTCGACGAGCCCGAGGAGACGGGCGGCCTCCTCCCGCACGGTCTCGCCCAGCGACTTCCGTACGACCGTGAAGCGCGGCTCGACGCCGGTGGACCGGACGGCCCTCGGCGACTCGTTACCCGGCATGGCGAGGGCCAGCACCTTGGCCGCGAGGTCCGCGATCTCGGAGGGGTTGCGGTAGTTCACCGTCAGCTGGAAGCGGCGGCGGGGACGGGTGCCGAGGGCTTCGTCGCGGGCCTCGGCGGCCTCGTCGGGGTCGGACCAGGAGGACTGCGCCGGGTCCCCGACGACCGTCCAGGTGGCGTGCCGGCCACGGCGGCCGACCATGCGCCACTGCATGGGCGTCAGGTCCTGCGCCTCGTCGACGATGACATGGGCGTACTCGACGCGCTCCTGGGCGAGCCGCTCGGCCCGCTCGCGCTGCGACTCCTCCCGTACCGGCATCAGCTCCTCCAGGCCGGTGAGCTGGTCGAGCGGGTCCAGCTCACGCCGCTTGCGCGGGCGGGCGGGGGCACCGAGAACCGCCTGGAGCTCGTCGAGCATGGCGATGTCGTGCACGGTCAGGCCGTCGCGGCGCAGCGAGCGGGCGACCCTGCGGACCTCGCCGGGGTTGAGAATGCGGCGGGCCCAGCGGCCGAGGCGCCGCTCGTCGGCCATCGCGGCGAGGACGGCCTTCGGGGTGAGCTCAGGCCACCAGGCGTCGAGGAACTCGATGAAGCTGTCCTCGCTGGCGACGTCCTCGTCGAACGACGACCGCAGCTCGGCGGCCAGCTCGGGATCGGTGTGCCGGCTGCCGGCCCCGGACCGCGCCCACAGCGCGTCCAGGAGCAGCTTGCGGGCCCGGGGCCGCAGCAGGTTGACGGGCGCGGTACCGCCGAGGGCGTTGCGCCGGATCCGCTCAAGCTCGTCCGCCTCCAGCTCCAGCCTCCGCCCGAACGCGACCACGCGCAGGCGGGTGGTCGGCCCGGGCTTCGGGGATACGGCGGCACCGGCGCCGTTTCCGTCCCCGCCACCGTCGTCGACATCACCGGCGTCCCCGAAGGCGAGTTGCCCGGAGTCGGAGGACCGGCCGGCGGTCCTGCCGGAACCCTCCGTGCCCAGCTCCAGCGCTCCCCGCGCCGCCTTCCGCAGCACCTTCAGCATCCGGTAGGAGCCCTTGGCGCGGGCCACCGCCGGAGAGTCGTACAGGGTGGCCTCGACACCGTCGACCAGGGAGCCGATCGCGCGGATGGCGACCTGGCCCTCCTCGCCGAGGGAGGGCAGCACGCCCTCGGTATAGGCGACCAGCAGGGGGGTGGGCGAGACGATGAGGATGCCGCCGGAGTAGCGGCGCCGGTCCTGGTAGAGGAGGTAGGCGGCTCGGTGCAGGGCGACGGCGGTCTTGCCGGTGCCGGGTCCGCCCTCGACGTAGGTCACGGACGCTGCGGGGGCCCGGATGACCAGGTCCTGCTCGGCCTGGATGGAGGCGACGATGTCCCGCATGGTGTGGCTGCGGGCCTGGCCGAGCGCGGCCATGAGGGCGCCGTCGCCGATGACGGGCAGCTGGTGGCCGTCGAGGAAGGCCTTCAGCTCGGGGCGCATCAGGTCGTCCTCGACACCGAGGACCTTGCGGCCCTTGGAGCGGATCACCCGGCGTCGTACGACACGCCCGGGATCCACCGGAGTGGACCTGTAGAAGGGGGCCGCGGCGGGGGCCCGCCAGTCGATGACGAGGGGCGCGTACTCGGAGTCGAGGACCCCGATCCGGCCGATGTGCAGGGTCTCCGCGATGTCCGCGGTGCCGTCCTCGCGGACCGCGCCCTCGGCGGGTTCGACGGCCGTGTAGGCGCCGTCGGGGCCCTTTTTGCCGTCCTTGCCGAGGAGCAGGTCGATGCGGCCGAAGAGGAAGTCCTCGAACTCGCTGTTCAGCCTGTTCAGGTGCACTCCGGCCCGGAAGACCTGGGCGTCCCGCTCGGCGAGCGCGCCGGGCGTGCCGACCTGGCCGCGCTTGGCCGCGTCGTTCATCAGGAACTCCGCCTCGTGGATCTTCTCCTCGAGGCGCCGGTAGACCCGGTCCAGATGTTCCTGTTCGACGCCGATCTCGCGGTCCCGAATCGAGTCCTGAACCGAGCCGACCGCGGATGATTGAGCCTGAGCGGCCACCGGGCCCCCTTCTGACGTGCTGGGCAGCCGTCAACCGTACGCGAAGGGGGGCCCGGCGGGAAGTTACGCGTCGACCTGGACGAGCTTGTTGCCGTCGGAGTCGACGACCTCGAAGTGGTCGATCTCGTTCTGGGCCGGGGCGACCGCACCGCCGATGTAGAGCGGCTTCTTGGACTCCTCGGTCTTGCCGTTGGGGATGCCGTAGCCCCACTTGCCGACGGACCAGGTCGAGGCCGTCCAGCGCTCGCCGTTGGTCCCGACGGCGATCAGAGAGCACTTGAGCGGTCCCTTGACGCCCTTGAGCTCCAGGCCGAGGGAGGTGCCCCAGTTCTTCTGCGCCATGGCGACGGTCGCGCTGACGCCGGTCTTGGAGTCGGTCGCCGACACCTTGTCGGGCATGGAGTTGAAGAGTTCCTGCGGGGTGGCCGCGAGGACCTGGCCCGACTTCGACCCGCCGCCCGAGTCACCGCCGCCGCTCACCGCGGTCGCGACGATCGGACCGCCGATGATCAGCGCGGCCGCTGCCGCGACCATGTACATGCTGCGGCGGCGCTTCTGGGCCCGGCGCTCCGCGACCTCGTCCACGAGCTTGTTGACGATGCGCGGGCTGGGCTTGGCGGAGAGCGACTCGCCGATCGCGGGGGTGCCGGAGCCCGGCAGGTCCGCGAGGGCGGCGAGCATCGGTTCCATACCGGCCAGCTCGTCGAGCTGCTGGGCGCACCATTCGCAGGTCGCGAGATGCGCCTCGAAGGCGGTGGCCTCGGCGTCGTCGAGGATCCCGAGAGCGTAGGCGCCGACGGTCTCGTGCTCGTTCGGCACCGGAGATCCCATCATGGAACCAGACATACCCGAACCACCTGTGCCGAATCCCTGGTTACCCCCGTACACACTCATCACGCCGTCACCCCCCGCTCCTCCAGTGCGAGCTTCATCGACCGCAGGGCATAGAAGACCCGCGAGCGGACGGTGCCACTGGGAATGCCCAGCGTCTCGGCCGCCTCGTTGACGGTACGCCCCTTGAAGTACGTCTCGACGAGCACCTCCCGGTGGGCCGGGGTCAGGTCGTCGAGCGCGTCCGACAGCGTCATCAGCCACAGCGCCTTGTCGATCTCGTCCTCCGCGGGGATGACCTCCAGCGGTGACGGATCGACCTCCTGCGGCCGGGCCTGCCGGCTGCGGTGTCCGTCGATGACGATGCGCCGGGCGACCGTCACCAGCCAGGGGCGTACCGATCCGGTCGCTCGATTGAGCTGTCCGGCGTTCTTCCAGGCACGGATGAGCGTCTCCTGCACCACGTCCTCGGCTCTCTGGCGGTCTCCCGCAACCAACCGGAGGACATACGCAAGGAGAGGCCCGGCGTGCTCCCGGTACAGGGCACGCATCAGCTCCTCATCAGGTTCCGAGGGCTGGGACATGCGATGTCGGGCCCTCGATCCACGTTCATTGGCCACGACAGAATCCTTGCGCACGCCCACCTCCGATGTCCGGGGGTTCCCCCAGTCGGTCGCTCGACGAGGGGTACGGACGGGAGGGGTCGGGTGTTCAAAGCGCGACGACAGTTTTCTTCTGAGTGACGTGACGAGACGGGACATGCGTGCACATTCCCGCCGCTCGATCTTCACATTTCCACCACACGGGCAAGGTCGCCACTACGGCCCGTAAGGTTGAGCGAGTAAACAACATGTAATCGAAATCACTTCGACACCCCCTCCACAGAAGGGACATAACGACCAGTCAGCTGCGCGAGAGCGCCGCGCGCCGACGATGCCGGGCCACTCTTTCCCGGTTTCCGCACACCTCACTGGAGCACCAGCGCCTCCTGCGCCCCCGTGACGTATCGAGGTACACGATGGGGCAGTTGTCCCCTTCGCACTCTCTGATCGCGGCCCGCGCGACGGGGTCCGTGAGCAGTTCCACGGCGTCCCTGGCGACGGCCCCGAGCAGGGCCGCGCAGCCCGGCGGAGCGTCCAACTCCCGCACCAGCGTGCCGTCCTCGGCGCTGACCGCGCACGGGGCCGGGGGCGCGGCCCGGGCGGCCTCGTTGACGTGGGCGAGCGCGAGGTCGTAGCCCGGTCCGGGGGTGCCCCTGACCAACCGGTCCGTCCAGCCGCGCAGTTCACGGAAGCCGACCAGCCAGGAGGGGTCCGCGTGGACCAGCGAGGTTCCCCGCGGCACCAGACCCGAACCGACGATCCAGGCGCACAGCACCTCCGTCGAGTCGAGGCGTTCCTCGGGGTGGGTGGTCGCGAGGAGGTCGAGACAGATCCGACCGGCGTCGAACCGCAGCTCGTACGCGACCGTGGCCGTACCCAGTGCCATGTGCCTGTCACCGCCTAGAGGGGTGCCCCGGCCGGAAGGGGTCGGTGAGGTGCTTCAAGGCTGTGCCGTGCTGTTCCGGGGCTCCCTCCCACAGTGCCCTCCCGTTCTCCCCGCCGGTAGCCCTCGTGCCCGGACCGACCCTGGACGTTCACGCATGGGGCCGCGCGTCCCGGCGATGTCCGGCCACGTGCGGGCCGCCTTCACTGGGAGCCATGACACAGACCACCAGCAGGAGCGGCCGACTCGTCCTGGGCGCGGCCACGGTCACCACCGGCCTGATCGCCGGGGCCTTCTACGTCTTCGCGTGCGGCGTGATGCCCGCCCTGTCCCGCAGCGACGACCGCGTGTACGTCCAGGTGATGCGCGACATCAACGACGTCATCCAGAACCCGGTGTTCCTCCTGGGCTTCCTGGGCGCGCCGGCCCTCACGGCGGTGGCGGCGTGGCAGGCGCGGGGCAAGGAGCACCGCCGGTGGGTCCGGGCGGCCCTCGCGGCGTCCGCCCTGGCCTTCCTGGTCACCGTCGCCTTCAACATCCCCCTCAACGACGCCCTCAACGGCGACGGCTCCTACGCCACGCTCCGCGAGGAGTTCGAGGACCCGTGGGTGGTGTGGAACGGGGTGCGGGCGGTGTTGCTGACGGTGGCGCTGGGGCTGCTGGTGAAGGCCACGGGGAAGGCAGGTGCCTCCTCAGTGCCTCCTCCACGGCCGACTGACTAGGCGTCCGCGTACTTCGCGTCCGCCGCCGGGTCCAGGGCCAGCCGGTAGCCCCGCTTCACCACCGTCTGGATCAGCTTCGGCGCCCCCAGGGCCGTACGGAGACGGGCCATCGCCGTCTCCACGGCGTGCTCGTCGCGGCCCGCGCCCGGCAGCGCCCGCAGGAGGTCCGCGCGGGAGACCACCCAGCCCGGCCGCCGGGACAGCGCCCGCAGCAACGACATGCCCGCCGGCGGCACCGGCCGCAGCGTCCCGTCGACCAGCACCGCGTGCCCCCGGATCTCCACCCGGTGACCCGCGATGGGCAGCGAGCGGGCGCGCCCGGGCAGTTCCTGGCACAGCAGCTGCACCAGCGGTCCGAGCCGGAAGCGCTCGGGCGACACCGTGTCCACCCCCCGCGCCTGCAACGGCAGCGCGGTGACCGGGCCGACGCAGGCCGGCAGCACGTCGTGGTGGAGCGCGGCGAGCAGTTCGGGCAGCAGGCCGCGGGACTCGGCACGCGACAGCAGGGACGCGGCCGCGGGCGCGCTGGTGAAGGTCACCGCGTCCAGCCCGCGCGAGACGGCGGCGTCGAGGAGCCGGTCCACCGGCGCGAGGTCCTCCGGCGGCATCCACCGGTACACCGGCACCCCGACGACCTCCGCTCCCCCGGCCCGCAGCGCCTCCACGAACCCGGGCAGCGGCTCCCCGTGCAGCTGGATGGCGACGCGGCGGCCCTCGACGCCCTCTTCGAGCAGCCGGTCGAGCACCTCGGCCATGGACTCGGAGGACGGCGACCACTCCTCCGTCAGCCCGGCGGCCCGGATCGACCCCTTGACCTTGGGCCCGCGCGCGAGGAGTTCCACCCCCCGCAGCCGGTCGAGAAGCGCCTCCCCGAGTCCCCACCCCTCGGCGGCCTCGACCCACCCCCGGAACCCGATCGCGGTGGTGGCCACGACCACGTCCGGTGCCTGGTCGATCAGGTCCTTCGTCGCCGCCAGCAGTTCGCTGTCGTCGGCGAGGGGCACGATCCGCAGGGCCGGCGCATGTACGACGACGGCCCCGCGGCGCTGGAGCAGCGCACCGAGTTCGTCCGCCCGACGCGCGGCCGTGACGCCCACGGTGAAGCCCGCGAGGGGGCCGTGCTGCTCTGCTGGCTGCTGTTCCTCGTACATGGCTCTCGTCCCGCACTCGAGTCGTAGTACCTGGTGTACCCGGTCGTTCCTACATGGCGACCGAGCCTGTCAACGGCTCGTGACAGGCTCGGTTCCGGTTCATGTCGTCGGTGTTACGTCACACCTCGGCGTAGCTGAGCTGCGGCTTCGCCTCCGCGGCGGTCACGGCCTGGCCCTGGGGGGCGGTACGGCGAAGGTATACGGCCCAGGTGATGCCGAAGCAGAGGGCGTAGTAGGCGAGGAAGGCGACGAACGCGCCGGTGCCGGAGCCGTAGGAGAGGAAGGACTGCCGGAAGGCGAGGTTGATGCCCACGCCGCCGAGTGCGCCGACCGCGCCGATGAGGCCCATGGAGGCTCCGGAGAGCCGGCGTCCGTACTTGGCGGCCTCCTCACCCTCAAGTCCCTTGGCGAGGGCCTTGGTCTGGAAGATGCCCGGGATCATCTTGAACGTGGAGCCGTTGCCGATACCGGTCAGCGAGAACAGCACCACGAAGGCGACCACGAACAGCGGCAGGGACTTCTGCATGCTGGCGACGACCAGGACGGCGGTGGCGGCGGCCATGCCGACGTAGTTGTAGAGGGTGATCTTCGCGCCGCCGTACTTGTCGGCGAGCCAACCGCCCAGGGGCCGGATCAGCGAGCCGAGCAGCGGGCCCATGAACGTCAGGTAGGTGGCCTGGAGCGGCGTGCGGCCGAACTGGTTGGTCAGCACCTGCCCGAAGGCGAAGCTGTAGCCGATGAAGGAGCCGAACGTGCCGATGTAGAGGACGGACATGATCCAGGTGTGCGGGTCCCTGGCAGCGTCCTTGGCGGCGCCGGTGTCGTTCTTGACGTTCTCGATGTTGTCCATGAAGAGCGCGGCCAGCACCGCGGCGACGACGATCAGCGGAATGTAGATCCCGAGCAGCACCCGCGGCCCGCCGCTGGCACCGATGACCGCCAGGGCCACCAGCTGGATCGCAGCCACGCCGATGTTGCCGCCGCCGGCGTTGAGCCCGAGCGCCCACCCCTTCTTCCGCAGCGGGAAGAACGCGTTGATGTTGGTCATGGAGGAGGCGAAGTTGCCGCCGCCGATGCCGGCGAGCAGACCGACGACCAG
The DNA here is from genome assembly GCF_000719505.1 of Streptomyces sp. NRRL B-3229. NCBI lineage: Bacteria > Bacillati > Actinomycetota > Actinomycetes > Kitasatosporales > Streptomycetaceae > Streptomyces > Streptomyces sp. NRRL B-3229. The sequence continues at coordinate 156,211 of NZ_JOGP01000012.1, forward strand.
GAAGGTGGAGAAGGACGTGCCGGGCTTCATCACGGCGAAGGCGGCGATCGACGGGATGAGCAGGAGACTGGCCGAGATGATGGTCCAGTTCCGTCCGCCGAACATGGCGACCGCGAAGGTGTAGGGCACGCGGACCACGGCACCGACGAGGGTCACCATCGACGTCAGCATGAACTTGTCGGCCGGGGTCAGCCCGTACTCCGGTCCCATGAAGAGCACCAGCACGGACCACAGGGTCCAGATCGAGAACCCGATGTGCTCGGAGAGGACGGAGAAGTAGAGGTTCCGCTTGGCGACCTTCTCGCCGGTCTCCTTCCAGAAGGTCTCGTCCTCCGGATCCCACTGCGTGATCCAGCGGCCGCCCCTGTTCTGGGGTGCGGGGGCTGTACTAGGGGCTGTCATGACGCCTCCACGGTGCGACGGGCTCAGGTCCTGCTCCCTGACTGACCCCGAAGGTAGGGAGGACGCGTTTCCTGCCTGTGTTTCACCGGGTGACCGGAAAGGAACGTTGCTCTCACCCCGGGGACGGGCGGGATGAGAGGTCGTGGGCACGTTGTGTTACGAAACCCTCCCCGTCAGTGGTCACCGCCCTGAGAGCCGTCGTGCGTCTCGTCGTACTGCTCGTCGTACTGCTCGTCGTACTGCTCAAGGATCCGCAGCCCGAGATCGGCCTCCCAGTCGAGGGCCCATTGCCGCAGGTCGGTGATGTCGCCGGTGCTGAGCCCGCACACCGCGAACTCCTCGTCACTGACCCACACGACACTTTCGAGGCGCTCGCGCAGCTCGACGGGGTCGAGCTCAGCCAGCTGTTCCAGCTCGATGACGGAGAAGTACCGACAGGCCGCGTGGACATCGATCACGTCCTGGGGCGCTCCTCGGTCGCCGAGACTCCGCACGCTCTCGACCGCCGCGTCCCGCAGCTCCTCAGCCCTCATAGAGGTGCACCACGCAGAACCCGTCCCGAGCCGCCGTCTCGAAGAGCCCGTGCAACTCGCCCACCAGCTCGATGAGATCGTCGGCGTAGCCGTACGGGACGTCCCCGCGGACGGTCACGGACAGCACGTCGGCGAGGTGGGCCGTCAGGCTGGTGCCCGTCGTCGTGAGGAAGGCGTGGAGCCGCGTCACCTCCTCGACCGACAGCAGCGTGCATGCCGTCCCGACACCGTCGTCGCCGAGGACGGCCCCGCCGAACGCGGCGAGGCCAGCGAGTTCGCCCGCGCCCGCCCGCAGCAGCAACTCCTCGACGACAGCTGCTTCCTCCCCCAAGTCGCAGAACGCGAAAGGGGATCGGTTGCCCGACTCCCGTGCGGAGAAGCAGGCGAGGACCTGGTCGAAGCCGGCGCGGGTTTCCGCCGGAGGCAGGGACAGCAGAGAGATGTTCATCGCCCCGCCCATCCTTCCAGCTCCGTTGCCCTCAGGCTCCGTGAGTCGGTGTCGCGGGCGCCGGCCGCTTCGTGCGCCTCTTCTTCGCTCCGTTCGGCCACAAGCGAGGCCGTCGCTTCGCCGCCAGGTCCTCGATCCAGCCGAACGCCACGATCGCCACCCCGATGAGCGGCCACACCAGGACGAACATCCACAGCATGTCCGTCGCGTCCAGCGCCGCCACCGCGCGGTCGCTCTGCATGAAGGGGAGGTTGTAGGCCTGGTCGATGATCGGGACCGTGGCCATGATCAGCAGGTTGTGCCAGAGGTAGATCGTGACGGCACGGTTGTTGGAGAGGGTGACCAGCTTGTCCCAGCGGGCCAGACGGCCCGGGAGTTCCTGCCAGGACGGGGAGTACTGGAGGAGGATCACCACGAAACCGAAGGACCAGGCCGCCTGGGCGAGCGGGATGTCGTTGAGGTCCCAGCCGTCGGGGCCCTGGTGGCCGGACGCCCACCACAGGCCGAACGCCATCACCAGCACCGAGCCGGACACCGCGAGATAGCGCGGGACCTTCGCCAGCACTCCCTCCTGGTGCGCGAAACCGAGCACCCAGCAGCTGCCGTAGACCGCGAAGTCGGTGACCGCGTTGCCGAGTTCGCCGGGGATGGTCACCACGCCCGTGCCCACCACCGCCGCCAGCGCCAGCGGAGCGAGCAGCGTCGCCCACGGCACCCTGCGGAACGCCCACAGCAGCAGCGGTGACAAGAGCACGAACCACAGATAGGCGCGCAGGTACCAGAGCGGGCCCACCGCCTGGTCCGCCCACGTGCTCTCCAGCAGGTCCTTCGGGAAGCCGATCTCCCAGGGGTACGGCGGCGCCCCGATCGGGATGACGTAGTTCACCAGTTCCAGCAGGCCCCAGGTGCCGCTGTGGTCCGGGTCCTCGGACAGCTTCCAGCCGCCCACGAACATCAACGGCAGCACCACCGCGCTGAACGCCCAGAGCGGAGGCAGGAGTCGGCGGAGCCTGCCCCTGATCACGCTCAGCGCCGGGCGGTTCAGCGACCGCGCCATCAGCGAGCCCGCCAGCGCGAACATCACGCCCATCGACGGGAACAGCACGGTCAGCCATGCCCAGCCGAAGAGGTGGTACAGGACCACCCGGACCAGGGCGAGGGAGCGGAGGAGGTCGAGATAGCGGTCCCGGCCGGGCGCCTTCGGGGGCGCGGCCGCCTCCCGCTGGCCGGCCGCGTAGTCCTGCGTCATCCCACCGGCCTCCGCTCGTCGCTCTCACTGCTCTTCCGCGGACTCGGCACCGGTCCGCCCGGCGCCTCCACGACCCCGGTGCGGCGCAGCTTCTGCCAGCGCAGGCGGCCGCCGGTCAGGGCCGTGATCCAGGACTGGAGCAGCACCACGTACATGAGCTGGCGGTACAGGATCTGCTGCAACGGCAGCGAGATCAGGTGGCTCATGCGTTCGCGGTCGAGGCGGAACGCGTAGGCGGCGCAGACCACTTGGATCGCGAGCACGCCCAGCCAGGCCACGATCGTCTTCTGGGTCGGGCCGAACACCACGCCGTAGAGGAGGAACACGTCGATCAGGGGGGCCAGCAGGGGCGCCACGACCATGAACAGCGAGACCAGCGGCAGGCCCACGCGGCCGAAACGGCCCGACGGGCCCCGCTCCACCAGCGCGCCCCGGTGCTTCCAGATCGCCTGCATGGTGCCGTACGACCACCGGTAGCGCTGCGACCAGAGCTGCTGGACCGACTCCGGTGCCTCGGTCCAGGCGCGCGCCTTCTCGGCGTAGACCACGCGCCAGCCGTCCCGGTGCATGGCCATGGTGATGTCGGTGTCCTCGGCGAGCGTGTCCTCGCTCATGCCGCCGACGCGTTCCAGGGCGGAGCGGCGGAAGGCTCCCACCGCGCCCGGGATGGTCGGCATGCAGCGCAGGATGTCGTACATCCGGCGGTCGAGGTTGAAGCCCATCACGTACTCGATGTGCTGCCAGGCGCCGATGAGCGAGTCCCGGTTGCCGACCTTGGCGTTGCCGGCGACGGCGCCGACGCGCGGGTCGCCGAAGGGCTGTACCAGCTCGCGGACCGTGGACGGTTCGAAGACGGTGTCGCCGTCCATCATCACGATGATGTCGTGACGGGCGTTCGCCAGGCCGCGGTTGAGGGCGGCCGGCTTGCCCGCGTTGAGCTGGCGGACCACCCGGACGTTGGGCAGGTCCATCGCCTCGACGATCCGGGCGGTGCCGTCGCTGGAGCCGTCGTCGATGACGAGCACCTCGATCGGGTGCTCGCTCGCCATCAGGGAACGGACGGTGTTCTCGATGCACTTGGCCTCGTTGTACGCCGGGACCAGCACCGAGACCGGCTGCACCACCGGCTCTCCCCAGCGGAAGCCCTTGCGGCGCACCCGGCGCGCGTGGATGCCCGACAGCAGGAGCATCAGCACGAAGCGGCCGATGACCAGGGAGCCGATGATCGCGAGCCCGACCACGAGCACGTCGGTGATCTGCTCGGAGGCCTGGACCAGGAAGATCCACGCCTTGCCCTTCCACAGCTCGGGCCCGGTGACCGTGGTGTGGGCGCTGGGCGCGTCGAGGGCCTCGGTGAGGTTGTCGAACCGGTAGCCCCTGGCCGCCATGTCCGGCAGGAACCGGTCCAGCGCCTGGACGGTCTGGTGGCGGTCGCCGCCGGAGTCGTGCATCAGGACGATCGCGCCCTTGCCGTTCTTCGGCGTGGCATTGCTGATGATCTTGCGGACGCCGGGCTTCTGCCAGTCCTCGCTGTCGGTGTTGTTGACGACGGTGATGTAGCCGCGGGTACCGATGTACTGGGTGACCGGCCAGGACCGGTCGTCCATGGCGTCGGCGAAGGAGGAGTACGGCGGGCGGAAGAGAGAGGTGCGGATCCCGGCCGCGCCGGCGAGCGCGAGCTGGTTCTGGGACAGCTCCCAGTCGATGCGTTTCTTCGACTGGAAGGACAGGTCGGGGTGGTTGAAGGTGTGCAGTCCGACCTCGTGCCCCTCGTCGACCATGCGCTTGACCAGGTCCGGATAGCGCGAGCTCATGGTGCCGGTGACGAAGAAGACGGCGTGCGCGTGGTGCTTCCTGAGGACGTCGAGGACCTTGGGGGTCCAGGTCGGGTCCGGCCCGTCGTCGAAGGTGAGCACGATCCGGTGGTCCGGGATCTTCAGGCTGGTCGCCCCGCCGCCGCGGGTGTCGATCACCGGCCCGCCGTCGATGATCTTCTCCGGCACCTTGTCGGAGGAGGCCTCGGGCTGGATGCGGTGGTCGGCGAGGATCTCGCTGTGGACGTACCCGCGCAGCATCAGCATCGCCATGAGGGCGAAGAGGACGAGCACGGGCAGCAGCAGGCGCATGGGCAGGCGGCGGCGCCGGGAGCCGGCGGGGGCGCCGTGTGCGGCCCCCGGACGGCGGGTGCGGGATGCCATCAGAGGATGTTCTCCGGGGACGGGGAGGAGAGCGGGGCGTCGGAGGGCCCGGCGGGAGTCGAGCCGGCGGGCGGCGCCGAGGCCGGCGGGGTGTCCGACGCGATGGGCGAGGGCGCGGCCGGGCCGTCGGCCACCGTGCCGGGTCCGGCGCTGTCGCCACCCGTGGTCTGGGTCGGGGCGACCGTCGGGTCGGGGCTGGTGGTCGCGGGCGGGGCGACCGTCGGGCTGGCCGGCGGGGTGACCGACGGCGTCGGCTGGGCCGACGGGTCGGCGCTGACCGACGGGTTGCCGCCCGGCTGCGTGGCCGGTGCCGACGGACCGGCGGACGCCCCCGGCCTGGCCGGGCTCACGACGACACCCGGCGCGGTGCCGCTCACGCCGGGCACCGGGGTGGCCCCGCCGCTCACCGTCGGGGTGGTCCCGGGAAGCACTCCCACTCCCACGGGTACGGCCGGATCCGCCGACTCGGCCGGGACCGGGCTGGTGTCGACCTTCCCGGCCGGGGCGTCGTCCTTCGGTCCGGTCACCGGCAGCCAGGGCGCGTTGGAGTTGCCGGACAGCAGGGTGACGACGATGACGACCGCGTAGACCGCGCAGGCGAGGCCCACGGCCATGCCGATCCGGCGGAAGCGACGGCTGCGGCGGCCCGACTCGTCGACGAAGACCGGCCCGTCGGAGCCCTCGGAGCCACTGTCGCCCCCGGCCCCGCCGCCCTCGATCCGGCCCTCCCCGTTCACGCTGACCGCGTCGAGCTGGACGGTCACCTCGTGCGGGTCATGGGCGTGCCCGGCATCGCTCCCGGACTCGTCCCACGGGTCGCGCACTACGGGCTTGGCACCGGGGGCCTGCGACTGCGCGGGCGGCGTGGTGCGAGAGGGGTTCGGGTGTGCGACCGGCTCCGGACGTACGACGGGCTCCGGGCCCGGCGGCTTGGACAGGCTTCCGATACGGTCCGCGGCTCTCGGCGCCCCCGGGAAGTCCGGCTTGTCACCGGTATCGAAGCCGACGTCGAAGCCGGCCTTGTCACCGTCGTCGAGGAGGCCGCTTCCCGCGGCTCCGGTTTCCTCGGTCGAGCGGACGTCACCGCTCTCCGGGAACGCCTGGGCGGCCCCCTTCACCAAAGCTATGTCCTGAGTCCCTGATGCGGCCTCGGGCCATTCCGGTTGGGCGTCTTCTCGCCACTTTTTCACGCGCACGCACATCCCCCCACGGGACCGTTCCGGGTGCGCGTACGCCTTGAGCACCAGTCGGCCGAACCGGGCCCCCACCCGGTCCGAGCGCCCCGTTTATCACAAAGTGCTCCGGCCGCGAATGTAGCGCAAGCGGGGATTGTGTGTTTGCCGCGTGTCAATCGCAGGGGTGCATATCGTGCTGATCGGTGGCTGGAATCCATCCATCGACGGGCCGTTGGAGCCAGCCCCGTTCGACGGACAATTCGACCGCGGCCCGCCGGAGGACATCGAACGCCGGGTGCGCCAACCCCCTGCGCCACACCAACGACAGCGGCGACAACGGCACCGGGTCGACCAGCGGACGCAGCACCGTGGCAGGCATGGCGGGGAAATCCACGACGGCGAGGATCGGGTTCCGGGTCTTCGCCATGATCCTCTGGAACTCCTCCTCGCCGACCGCGAGCGGCACCGGCGGCGCTATCGCGATGCCCCGTCCTTCGAACAGTTGACGAGCGAGATCGGTCCATTCCGGAGTGCGCGGATTTCCGGCCCCGGCGTACACGGTCTCGCCCTCCAGGGCGGCCAGCGGGACCCGCTCCAGGGCGGCCAGCCGGTGGCCCTCGGGCAGGACGACCGCCATGGGCTCGTAGCGGACGGGCTGGTGGTCCAGGCCCGCCCGCAGCGCCGGGTCCAGGCCGGCGAACCGGCCGAAGGAGGCGTCCAGGCGACCGGCCAGCAGCTCCCCCGCCGCACCGGTCAGCCCACTCTCGTAGCGGGCCATCAGCTCCAGGTCGGGAGCGAGTTCACGGGCCCTGAGCAGCACACTTCGGGCGGTGGCCTGGTCGGGGAAGTTCAGGTCCACCAGCAGGGGGCGGGCCTGCGCGAAGGCGGCGAGCAGTGCGTCCTGGGCGTCCAGCACGCGGCGGGCGTACGGCACCAGTCGCTCGCCGTCGCCGGTGAGCGTGACCTGCCGGGTGGTGCGCACGAACAGCTCCGCGCCGAGCTCCCGCTCCAGCCGCCGCACGTCCCGGCTGAGCGCCTGCTGGGCGACGTAGAGCCGGGCCGCGGCACGCGTGAAGTGCAGTTCGTCGGCGACGGCGAGGAAGGCGCGCAGGAGGCGGGGGTCGAGGTGGTGGAGGCCGGGGACGGGAGGGTGTGCGGGCATCCGGTGAACTTACAACGCGGGTGCGTGAATCGGTGCGGAGAAGGTGTTGGACCTCTTGATCGCCTCGGCGCGACGGTGGATGCCATGCCGCCGCGACCGCACCAACCACCCCGACCGATGCCCACCCTGACCGCCGACACGCTCGTGATCGCCGACTTCGGCCCGCGAGGTCCGCGAGGTCCACGTCGCCCGGGAGGCCCGGGAAGCCCCGGAAGCCCCGGAAGCCCGGGAAGCCCGCGGGATCGACGAGGTCCCCGCGCCTCCGGCCCCTACCGCCGCCTTCTCGCCACCCCCGGCGCCCGGGCGTTCACCATCGGGAATCTTCTCGCGCGGCTGCCCATGGGCATGTTCAGCGTCAGCGCGGTCGTCATGATCGCCGGGACGCGGGGGTCGTACGCCCTCGCCGGCGCCGTCACCGCGGCCGGTCTCGGCGCCACCGCGGTCGTCGCCCCGTGGATCGCACGGCTCGTCGACCGATACGGACAGGCCAGGATCGCCGTACCGGCCACGCTGCTCGCCGCGCTGGGTTCGCTCGCGCTGCTGCTCTGTGTGCGCCTCGGGGCGCCGGCCTGGACGCTCTTCGTGTCGTACGCCGCCACCGCCACGACCCCCAACCTGGGCGGTATGTCCCGGGCCCGCTGGGCGTACTTGCTCGACGGCGACGAGAAGGCCCTGCATGTCGCGAACTCCTTCGAGCAGGCCGCGGACGAGGCGTGCTTCATGCTGGGCCCGGTACTCGCGGCCTTCCTGTGCGGCACGTTCTTCCCGGAGGCGGGCACGCTGGCCGGGGTGACGCTGCTGGTGACGGGCGCGCTCCTGTTCGCGGCCCAACGCTCGACGGAACCACCTGTGCTGAAGCGCGTCCCCTCGAAGGCGCCTTTCCGCGCCCCCGGCATCCCGCCCCTCCTGGCCGTGTGCCTCGCCATGGGCGCCGTCTTCGGGTCCATGGAGGTCGTGACGATCGGCTTCGCCGACGGGCAGGGGCATCGCGCCTCGGCCGGGGTCGTGCTCGGGCTCCAGGCCGCCGGGTCGTGTGCGGCGGGGCTGGTCTACGGGTCCGTGCACCGGGACGGGTCCGTCGAGGACCGTTACGTGTGGTGCCTCACCGCCATGACCGCCCTGCTGACGCTCCCCCTGCTGGCCGCCGCCCTCACCGGCTCCCTGCTCGTGCTGGCCTGCGCGCTGCTGGTCGCGGGGATGGCGACCGCCCCGACGATGGTCACCGGGATGACCCTGGTCCAGCGGCACACCCCGCCCGGCCGCCTGAACGAGGGCATGACCCTCGCGGTGACCGGACTGCTCGGCGGGATCGCCTGCGGCAGCGCGGCCGGCGGCTGGACGGTGGAGCACGTGTCGCCGGTGGCGGGCTACGGCGTCCCGGTCACGGCGGCCGCGGCGGCGTTGATGATCGCCCTTGTCACCCACCGCCCCGGCCGGTCGTCGAATCGCTTCACCTGATCCTGCCCAACCCATTGACGACCTTCGACACCCGCACATACGTTCCTTCGTCGAAGCGCTTCGACAGGGGTCGTCGAATCGAGTCGAATCGACGGCCCCTGCGCGGCGCCCGGCCCGAAGCACCATCCGACTCCCCGGAGGTACGGGATGTTGACGGCACGAAGGCGTGCGACGGCGACCGCGGTGATCCTGGGCGGATCGCTGCTGCTGACGTCCTGCGGAGGCTCGGACAGCGGGTCCTCCGACGGGAAGACGCTGAGGCTCTGGCACTACGAGGGCCCCGACAGCGCGATGGGCATCGCGTGGAAGGAGGCGATCAGGGAGTTCGAGGCCACGCACCCCGGTGTGCAGGTGAAGTTCGAGGAGAAGAGCTTCGACCAGATCCAGAAGACCGCCCCGATGGTCCTCAACTCCTCGGACGCGCCCGACATCATGGAGTACAACAAGGGCAACGCGACGGCCGGTCTGCTCTCCAAGCAGGGCCTGCTCACCGACCTCACCCAGGAGGCGGCCAAGCGCGGCTGGGACAAGAAGCTCAGCCCGAGCGTCCGCACCACCAGCCTCTACGACACCAACGGCGTGATGGGCTCCGGCAAGTGGTTCGGCGTCCCGAACTACGCCGAGTACACGCTGGTCTACTACAACAAGGACCTCTTCAAGAAGTACGGCGTCACCGAGCCGAAGACGTTCGCCGAACTCACCGCCGCGATGGACGAGTTCGTCGACAAGGGGGTCACCCCGCTCGCCAACGGCGGCGCGGCCTACCCGGCCCAGCAGTACCTCTACCAGCTGGCCCTGACGAAGGCCGACCGCGCGTGGGTCGACGCCTACCAGCTCTACAAGGGCAGGACCGACTTCCACGACGCGGCCTGGACCTACGGCGCCGGCACCTTCGCCGACTGGGTCGAGAAGGGCTACTTCAGCAAGAGTTCCAGCGGCCAGAACGACGAGGCCGCCGGTGTCTCCTTCACCTCGGGCAAGGCGCCGATCCTGTTCTCCGGCAGCTGGTGGTACGGCCGCTTCACGGCGGAGAACAAGTTCGACTGGGGCACGTTCCTGTGGCCCGACTCGAAGCTCACCCTCGGTTCGGGCGGCAACCTCTGGGTCGTACCGCAGGGTTCGAAGAACAAGGACCTCGCCTACGACTTCATCGACATCACCATGTCGAAGAAGATCCAGAACCTGCTCGGGAACTCCGGCGGTGTCCCGGTCGCGGCCGACGCCTCCGCCATCACCGACCCGCGGTCCAAGGCCCTGATCGACGACTTCAACACCCTCTCCAGGAACGACGGCCTGGCCTTCTACCCGGACTGGCCGGTCCCCGGCTTCTACGACGTCCTCGTCTCCGCGACCCAGAAGCTGATCACCGGCAGCGACAAGCCGGACGGCTACCTCAGCGATCTCCAGGAGGCCTACGACAAGGGCGCGCCGAAGCAATGACGGTGACCGTCGAACGCGGGGCGCGGGCGGCCGGCAGCAGCAGGACGCCGAAGCCCCCGCGCCGCCCCCGCGACTCCTACGCCCTGTTCCTGCTGCCGGGCGCCCTCGCCTTCCTCGCGATCATCGTCCTGCCGTTCGCGATGAACACGTATGTGAGCTTCACGGACTGGCAGGGTGTGGGCTCGCCGACGTGGTCGGGGCTCGCCAACTACCGCGAGCTGATCGACGATTCCGAGTTCTGGGCGTCCTTCCGGCACAGCCTGTTCATGGTCGTGGCGATGGCGGCGGTCCCCACGGCGCTCGGGCTGGTCCTCGCCGCCGCTCTGTTCGACCACGTCGGCAAGCACTTCGGCCCCCGGATCGCCGCCGTCCTGCGGGCCTGCTTCTACCTCCCCCAGGTGCTGCCGATCGCGGTCGCCGGCATCGTCTGGAGCTGGATCCTCGCCCCGGACGACGGCTCCCTGAACGCCCTGCTCAAGGCGGTCGGCCTCGGTTCCTGGCAGCAGGACTGGCTGGGCGATCCCGACCTCGCCCTCTACAGCGTCATGGGCGTGATGGTCTGGGTCCAACTGGGCTTCCCGCTGGTCGTCTTCATGGCGGGACTGCAACGCGTCGACCCCCAGCTGTACGAGGCGGCCGAGCTGGACGGCGCCGGCTGGTGGCGCCGCTTCTGGCACATCACGCTGCCGCAGATCCGCCCGGAGATCTACGTCGTGCTGACCTGGTGCTCGATCGCCGCGCTCAAGGTGTTCGGCGCGGTGTACGTGCTGACCAAGGGCGGGCCCGGCGGCGCCACGGACGTGCCCTCCTACTTCTCCTTCACCACGTTCTTCGAGAAGACGCAGGTCGGCTATGGCGCCGCGATCTCCACCGTGCTCACGGTGATCATCCTCGCGCTCTCCCTGATCGGTCTGAAGCTCCAGGAGAGGACGGACGCATGACCACCGCCCTGCGCCGCTACCCGGTGCTGATCGCCCTGTGCGTCGCGGCCCTGTTCATGGTCGTGCCGTTCCTGATCGTCACGGTCAACGCCTTCAAGTCCCCTGCGGAGTACGCCCAGAACGGTCCTCTCAGCTTCCCCGACGGCCTCTACACGCAGGGCCTCAGGGACTTCTGGGAGCGGGTCGACTTCGGCCGGAAGCTCGTCAACTCGGTGCTGATCAGCGGTTCGGTGGCGGTGCTCGCCGTGATCCTTTCGGTCCTCAACGCCTACGCGATCGGCATCGGCCGTATCAGGTTCCGGACCTGGGTCCTCGCCTTCTTCGTGCTGGCGAACATGCTGCCGCAGGAGGCGCTGGTCTACCCCGTCTACTACCTGAGCAAGGAAGTCGGCCTCTACGACACGAGGTTGAGCGTGATCATCGTGTTCACGGTGATCCAGGCGGCCTTCGGGACGTATCTGCTCTCCTCGGTGCTCGGCCGGTTCCCGCGCGAGATCCTCGAAGCGGCCCGCATCGACGGAGCGAACAAGTGGCAGGTGCTGTGGCGGATCGTCGTCCCCGTCAGCCGGCCCACCCTCGGTGTGCTGCTGGTCTTCTTCTTCATCTGGACCTGGAACGAGTTCCTGCTCCCCCTGGTCATGCTGATCTCCAACGACAACCAGACGGTCTCCGTGGCCCTCGGTGTCCTCCAGGGCCAGCGCCTGATGGACGCCACGATGACCAACGCGGCCGCCCTGCTCGGCGTGCTCCCCGCGATCGTGTTCTTCCTGGTCTTCCAGCGAACCCTCACCCGCGGCATCGCCGTGGGTGCCGTCAAGTAAGGACCCCCCACCGATGAAGTTCACCGACGGCTACTGGCTGCTGCGCGAGGGCGTCACCGCGGACCATCCGGCCGTGGTCCACGAGGTCACCACCTCCGACGGCGGGCTGGAGATCCACGCGCCGTCCCGGCCCATCCGCCACCGCGGCGACCTGCTGAAGGGACCGGTCGTGACGATCAGCGCCCACGCCCCGATGCCCGACGTCATCGGCATCACCTTCACCCACTTCGAGGGCGAGCAGCCGGACCGTCCTGAATTCGAGCTCAGGAAAGAGGAGTTCACCCCGCACACCGGATCCGACGAGGACACCGCGACCCTGACCTCCGGCACCCTCTCGGTCCGCTTCGCCCGCACCGGGCCCTGGCAGGTCGACTTCCTCGCCGACGGCCGGGTCCTCACCAGCAGCGGCACCAAGAACATGGGCATCCTGCGGGACGCGACCGGCGGCCACTACCTGCGCGAGCAGCTCAACCTGACCGTCGGCACCTCGGTGTACGGCCTCGGCGAACGCTTCGGGCCGCTGGTGAAGAACGGCCAGGTCGTCGACGTCTGGAACGCCGACGGCGGCACCGCCACCGAACAGGCCTACAAGAACGTCCCGTTCTACCTCACGGACGCGGGCTACGGCGTCTTCGTCGACCACCCCGGCAAGGTCTCCTTCGAGGTCGCCTCGGAGGCGGTCTCCAGGGTGCAGTTCAGCGCCGAGACCCAGGAGTTGACGTACTACGTCATCCACGGCCCGAGCCCGAAGGAGATCATCCGCAAGTACACGGCCCTCACCGGCCGTCCGGCGCTGCCGCCCGCCTGGTCCTTCGGCCTGTGGCTGTCGACGTCCTTCACGACGTCGTACGACGAGGAGACGGTGACGTCGTTCATCGACGGCATGAAGGACCGCGAACTGCCCCTGTCCGTCTTCCACTTCGACTGCTTCTGGATGCGCGAGTTCAACTGGTGCGACTTCCAGTGGGACCCGCGGGTCTTCCCGGACCCGGAGGGCATGCTCGCCCGGCTGCACGAGCGGGGCCTGAGGGTCTCCGTGTGGATCAACCCGTACATCGCCCAGAGATCGCCGCTGTTCGCGGAGGGCAAGGCGCTCGGCCACCTCCTGAAGCGGCCCGACGGCAGCGTCTGGCAGTGGGACCTGTGGCAACCCGGCATGGCCCTGGTCGACTTCACCAGCCCGGCTGCCCGCGACTGGTACGCCTCGAAGCTGGAGGCGCTGCTCGCCCAGGGCGTGGACTGCTTCAAGACCGACTTCGGCGAGCGGGTGCCGCTGGACGTGGAGTGGTCCGACGGCTCCGACCCCGAGCGGATGCACAACTACTACACCTACCTCTACAACCGGACCGTCTTCGATGTGCTGCGCAAGCACCGCGGCGAGCAGGAGGCGGTGGTCTTCGCCCGCTCGGCGACGGCGGGCAGCCAGCAGTTCCCGGTGCACTGGGGCGGCGACTGCGAGGCGACGTACGAGTCAATGGCGGAGTCGCTGCGCGGAGGGCTGTCCCTCGGGCTCTCGGGGTTCGGCTTCTGGAGCCACGACATCGGCGGCTTCGAGGGCACCCCGAGTCCCGCCCTCTTCAAACGCTGGCTCGCCTTCGGCCTGCTGTCCTCCCACAGCCGCCTGCACGGCAGTTCGTCGTACCGCGTGCCATGGCTGTTCGACGAGGAGTCCGTGGACGTCCTGCGCCACTTCACCCGCCTCAAGCTGAGCCTCATGCCCTACCTGTACGAGGCGGCGCGCACCGCACACGCCGAGGGTGTGCCGGTGATGCGGGCGATGGTCCTGGAGTTCCCGGACGACCCCGGGTGCGCACACCTCGAACGCCAGTACATGCTCGGCCCGGACCTCCTGGTGGCGCCGGTGTTCAGCGACTCCGGGGAGGTCTCGTACTACGTCCCCGAGGGCACCTGGACCCACTTCGTGACCGGCGAGACGGTGACCGGTCCGCGCTGGGTGCGCGAGCGGCACGACTTCCTGAGCGTGCCGCTGCTGGTCAGGCCGGGTGCGGTGATCCCGGTCGGCGAGGTGACGGACCGCCCCGACTACGACCACGCCGACGGGGTGACCCTGCGGGCGTACGGCCTCGCCCGGGGCGAACAGGTCACGGTACGGGTGGGCGAGGTCGCCTTCACCGTCGTACGTGAGGGAGACACACTGCGGGCGTCCTGCTCCGAGCCCTCGGCGGCCTGGGGCCTGGCGGCCGGGGACAGGGCGGCGCGGGCGCGGGCCGGCACCGGCTTTCTCTCCCTGGAGCTGGCCTGATGGTGAAGATCACGGATGTGGCGCGGCGGGCCGGGGTCTCCCCCAGCACCGTCTCCTACGCCCTCAGCGGCAAGCGCCCGATCTCCGAGGAGACCCGGCTGCGGGTCGAGGAGGCGATCCGTGAGCTGGGCTACCGTCCGCACGCGGGCGCCCGTGCCCTGGCCGGCCGGCGGTCGAACGTGCTGGCGCTGGTGGTGCCCCTGCGGACCGGGATCCACGTCCCGACGGTGATGGGGGTCGCGGTGTCGGTGGTGACGGCGGCCCGCCGCCACGACCACGACGTGCTGCTGCTGACGCAGGAGGAGGGCGAGGAGGGACTGCACCGGGTCGCCGACACGGCTCTGGTGGACGGCCTGGTCATGATGGACGTCCAACTCGACGACCCCCGGCTGCCGTTGCTGCGGTCACTGGAGCTGCCGTCGGTACTGATCGGCTTCCCGGCGGAGGCATCCGGCCTGACCTGCGTCGACCTCGACTTCCGGGCGGCGGGCGAGGTGTGCGTGGAACACCTGGCGCGGCTGGGCCACCGCTCGGTGGCCCTGGTCGGCTCCCCGCCGGAGGTGTACGTCCGCGGGACGGCCTACGCCGGGCGCGTGGTCGAGGGCTTCACGGCTGCCGCCGACCGCGCCGGGATGTCCTCGACGATCCTCCCCTGCGAGCCGGCCGCGGCCCACGAGACCGCCGAACAGCTCCTGCGCGAACAGCCCGCGTTGACGGGGTTGGTCGTCCACAACGAACCCGTGCTGGAACCGCTGGTCGACGCCTTCGCCGCCCTCGGCCTCCGCATCCCGTCCGACCTCTCCGTCACCGCGATCTGCCCCGACGGGGTGGCGGAATCCTCCCGCGTCCCGATCACGTCGGTAGCGCTGCCGTCAGCAGAACTCGGCGAACGGGCCGTGGACCTCCTGATGAAGAAGCTGACGGGAGCGGCGGTACCGGAGGCGACGTTGCTGGCTCCTCGGATGACGGAGAGGGGGAGCACGGGGGTGCGGACGGTGGCGTGAGGGGCTCTTCTGCCCGCGAGCAGTGACCTCCGTCAGCGCCTCGGTGGGCGCCCGAAACGGGAGCGCGGCGAGTCGTGGACGCCCGTTCCCCGGTGTCCTCGGCTCGCCGCTCTCTCGGTGTAGTTCGCGCTACAGCTCCCGGTCTCCCTGCCAGGTGATGGAGGTCAGGGCCTCCAGACCGCCATGGGCCAGGCCCTTGTACGTCACCTTGCGGGCAGGACCCAGCTCATGCGCCACCCGGCGCGCAAGGTTCGCCCCGGCGTGGAACAGCCGCTGCCATGCGGCGTCGTACTTGCCGTCCTCCCGGTCCCGCAGATCCCGGTTCATCGTGTCGTCGATGTCCTTCGCCCAGGTGTACAGAGCGGTGACAAGGCCGTCGGACAGAGCCAGGGCGGCGGCGGGGTCGTCGGGAAAGAAGTCGCCGAACCCCTCGGAGCGCAGAGGCCCGTACTTGAACTCCCCCTCGACCGTGAGGTCGACCGGGTGAGGAGGCGCAGCGTGACGGTCCCGCTCCCAGTGGAGACGGTCACAGCCCCAGCACAGCCACTTCATCGTGCTCTGGTGTGCGTCCCAGTAACGGACTGCCCACGACGGACCCAGATGGCGGGCCAGCCGCCGGGCCACCCCCAGCCCCCGCTCGACGTGCGCAAGCACGTCGGAGCGGGAGGCGGAATCCTCGGAGGGAGAGGACAGCGACCACGAACGCAGGGCCTCGGAGAGGTCCGCAGGAAGGGCGAGAGCGGCATCCTCCAACGGGATGTTGACGGAGAACGACGTGGTGTCCTCCGCCCACCAGCCACCTGCGGGCGGCTCGTACAGCGGGGACGGTTCGCGCCGGGCGTGCACGAGCACGTGGCGCGGTTCTTCCTGGGTCATACGGGGTTGGCTCCTACCACGAATCCGTTGTCGCCCACCGTAACCGCCAGTCGCTGGGTCTTGCCCTGGAAGACGACCTCAAAGATCGGCCTGCCTCCCTTGTCCGTGCCGACCCTCGTGCCCTCGGTCAGGGTGGTCTTCAGCAGGGCTGGGATGTCCTCCACCCGCACTCCCTTGGTGGCGAACTCTCCCGCGTGCCGGAACACGACGTGGATCAGACCCTTGTTGACGTCACCCTTCTCCAGCCAGGCGAGGGGCACGCCAGGCTTGGCGTACTCCGCGACCCAGATCGTGTCCGCCCTGCTGAACTTGACGCCGGCGTCGTTGAGCCGCTCCAGCAGCTTGGGGTCGAGGGTGCCACGGGCGATCTTGGCCCGTTCCGCGACGCCGGCCGCGATGCGCAGTCCCATGCCGGCCGCGCTGGTGGCGTCGCCGACTTGGAGGGCGCCCTTCTCGCCGTAGATCTTCTTCAGGTCCGCAAGGATCTGAGCGGCGTTCTCACCGGTCTTGATGGCCAGTTCGGCACGGGCGGCGAGCTTCGCGGCCTCCGCGAGCTTCGTGGCGACCGACGACGGCACGAACATCGCGGCGGCCCAGGCACAACTGGACTTGTCGCCGTGGTAGCAGCGGGCGACGTCCCCGAGCACGATCTCGTACAGGACGGCTCCGGCCTTCTCGCCGAAGAGGTTCTGCCAGCCGATCCGGGTGATGTCGCCGAAGCTGAAGTGGTGGGTCCACTCCTGCTTCTGGTCCCTGAGCGTGTCCGAGCCGAGGTAGAGGGTGTCCGGATCGGGGCAGCCGGACTGGGTGGCGGGGACGTCGGGGTTGGTGCAGTAGTAGTAGCTGACAGCGACATCAACATGCAGCTCGTAGGTCACCGTGCAGCCCTGGGGCACGTAGTCGCACGTGTTGAGCTGCTTGGCGGGACCCGCCTCGGTGATCTTGTCGACGACGTAGAAGGCGCGGTCGACTCCGGTCACGGCACCCGACGTGACCTGGTTGTTCGCCTCCTTGTTCGCGGCTTCCTCAGCCGCCTGCTGCGCAGACTCCGCATACTTCTGCGCATCCTTCGCCGCCTGCTCCGCCGCGGTCGCCTCCGCGTCCGCGCGGTCGGCGGCGGCTCGGGCGTCCTTCGCGGACTGCTCGGCCTGCGCCGCAGCCGTGCGGGCGGCCTCCGCGTCCAGGGCCGCCTGGTCGGCGGAGGAGCGGGCGTCGGCCGCGTAGGTCTCGGCCTGGTCGGCGGCCTGGTCGGCCGCTGCCGCGTCCACGGTGGCCTGGCGGTCGTACTCCTTCGCGCGGGCCAGGGAGGCCTGCGCGTCCGCCGCGTACTGGGCGGCCTCGGCGGCGTAACCGAGCGCCTCCTTCGCCGACTTGCGGGCGTCGGCCGCGAAACCGGCCGCCTCCGCCGCCAGCGTGTACGCAGCCTTCGCGTCACCGGTCGCCGCCGCCGCGAGGCTCGCCGCCTGGGCCGCGTTCTTCTGCGCGTTGGCCGCGTGCGCCTCGGCGACCGCCTTCTGCTGCTCGGCGATCGTCTTCGACGACTGGCCCGAAAGGACGGCGAGGCCCGCCGCCGAGTCGGTGGTGACGTACGGCGCGCCCAACTGGATCGCGTCGTTGGCCGGAGCGGCGACCTGCTGGGCCGCGTTGCCGGCGTCCTCCGCCGCCTGGGCGGTGGTGTAGGCGTGCCCTGCGGCGTCGGCCGCGCCCGCGACCGCCTTGGCGGCCTCGGCCTTCGACGCGTCCGCCTGTTTCATGGCGTTGGCCGCATGCTCTTCGGCCTCGTCGGCCAGCTCGACCGCATTGCGGGCGGCAGTAGCCGAGGCCTCGGACGCCTTGATGGCGTCGGCGGCGGCGCTGGTTGCCGTACGGACCGCGGCGTCCGCCCGCAGCTTGGCGGCCTGGGCCGCGTCCGCGTCGGAGCGGGCCCGCTTGGCGGCGGCCTCCGCGCGGGTGGCGGCAGCATCCGCGTCGGCCGCGGCCTGGGTTGCCGCGTCCGCCTCGGCGCGAGCCGAACTGGCGGCCGACTCCGCGTCGTCGGCGGCCTTGTCGGCCTGGTCGGCGGCGGCGCGGGACTCCGTGGCGTCGGACTCCGAGTCATGCGCCTCGGCGTAGGCGTCCTTGGCGTCGGCCTTGGCGCGGGCCGCGTTGGCCTGGCTCTCGGCGTCCCACGCGTCGTCCCGCTTGCCCTTTGCCCGGTCCCGGGCGGCCTCGGCGTCCTGCCGCTTGGCGCGGGCCGTGGACTCGGCGCTCTCCGCCCGGCCCTTGGCCTCGTCGGCGGTCCTCGCGTAGCCCTGCGCGTTCTGCTTGTGCTGCGTGGCCTCGGCCTGCTTGGCGGCGGCGGTCTCCTTCTCCGCCTTCGCCGTCGCCGCCTCGGCCTCCGCGGCGAGCCGCTTGGCGTGCGCGTCGGCCGCTGCCGCCTTCGCGTCGGCCTCCGCCTTCTGCGTCTCGGCGAGCTTCGCCTTCGCGAGGTCCCGGGCGGTCTTCGCGGTCTGTGCCTGTACGGCGGCCGCGTCGGCGGCGGACTTCGCCTGGGCGCGGGCCTCGTTCGCGGCCGCGGTACGGAAGGCGGCCTTCGACTGCGCGGCCTGCGTCAGCGCGCGGGACGCGATGGTGGCGCTGTCGCCCGCGGCGGCACGGGTGGCCGCGTAGGCGGTGTCACCGGCCTTGGCGAGCGCGTCCAGCGCGGCCGCCGATGCCTTGGTGACCTGGGCCTTCTGCTGCCCGACGAGCAGGCCGCGACCGCGCGGGGCACCTGCCTTGTCGGCGATGACGTACGCCGCGGTCAGCGCGGTGTCCGACGTGGTGGCAGCGGTCTTGGCCGTCGCGGCCTGGGCCTTGAGCAGGTCGAGCTGCTTCTTCGCCTCGGTCTGGGCGGCCGTGACACCCTGCTTCGCCTTGTCGAACTGCGCCTTGGTCGGGTAGTCGAGCTTGTCCGTGCCGTTGTGACCGGAGGGGACGATGTCGAACTTCTGCGGGTCGGTGCCCTTGCAGTCCCACATCCGCGCGTCGCGGCCCTTGTCGTAGGCAGCGAGATCGAGGCAGTTGGCAGTGACCGGGTTGTACAGGCGCGTAGTCCCGTGGGTGTCGTACTGCCACTGCTGCGCGGGGCTGCCGTTGCACGTCCAGATCCGCAACGCGGTGCCGTTCGCGGAATCGGCCCTGGGCACGTCCAGGCACTTGCCCGAGTTGTCGTGGACCAGGGAACCGTTGTCGCCGATCTGCCACTTCTGCCCGGCGCTGCCGTTGCAGGTGTAGATCTGGACCGGCGTGCCGTTGTCCGTCTTGTTGTTCCCGACTTCGAGGCACATGTTGGTGGCGCCATGCGCATGGATGACCATGGGGCTGTTGCCGATCCAGCCTGGCCCCCCGGCCGACCAGTAGTCCTGCCAGCGGACCAGGTGATCGGCTCGCCAGGACAGCCCGAGGAGTTCGCTCATGGCCTTGGAGCCGCCGGCGAGGGCCTTGGTGGCACCGGAGTTGGCGGTCAGGAGCTGGTTGCGCGGGGTGGTCTGCGCGGTGATCTCCTGCTGCCACTCGGCGGAGGCGGCGGCGACCTCCTTGCCGAGCACCTTGTTCGGGTCGACAGGGGTGCGCCAGGCGCAGGAGGCGAACCGGGACTTCAGGTCCTCCACCGCGATGCGGTACTCCACAGTGCCGGGCTCGGGCGCGGTGCGCGGGAAGCCGCCGTACGACAGGAAGAGGCGGGCGTTGTCGGCGGAAGGCGGCTCCATCGACCAGTTCACCAGGTTGTCGTAGGCCTGGTGCTCTTCGTAGCGCTGCTTCCAGTTGGGCAGATTCGGGTCGAGCTCACCGCCGTACAGCGGGTCTCCGAGGCTCTTGACCGCCTTGACGGTGGCCTCGTCGGCCTGCGGGGTCAGGTCGCGGTAGAAGTCGCTCTCGCTCCTCCAGAACTGCTCCCAGATCCACGTGGAGATGCCGGTCTGCTGGAAGAAGTTCGGTTCGTCACTGCTCGTGCCCGGTGGCCACTCGAAGTCGACCTTCGACTTGAAGCCGCCCGGCTGCGGCAGTCCGGAGATCTGGAAATCCCGGATGTGGTCGTAGAGAGCCGAGCCCTCCTTGTTGGCGGCGTCCCTGTCCTGCTCGAACGCCGTCGACAGCGGAGTGGTCTCCCAGTACGACCGGTTGGCCGCGGTGTGCAGCTTGTCCGGGGTCTGGTTCAGCCCGTCCTGCGCGACGCCGAACATGCCGGGTCCGCCCATTCGCAACGCCTCGCCCAACAGGCACTGGTCCTGGCGGAGTTGCTCGGCGGCCTTGGCGTCGAAACCGTCGTAGCTGTCACCGGCATCGGCCACGGGTGCCATGTCGTCGGCCGCGTACCGGCTGATCAGATCCGGCTGAACGGCCACCGAGCCGATCAGGGCCACAGCGACGGCTGACGTCAACAGCGGTGTCAGGAGCCCGGAGCGCGCTCGGGCATGCGTGAAGAGCCGATATCTCGGCATGGTGGTGTGTCCTCCCCGTGGCGACGGTGTTCCCCCGGTCGCCGTGCGACGTGCCCTGTGGCGGAGTGGTCGGCTCCGTCCGGCGCGGCGTTTACCTTAGACATGCATGTCGGGTGCAGGACAAGAGTTTTCCGGGTCACATGCGGGAAACATGTGAAGCCTGGGGCGGCGCGGACAGTCGGGGACAGACATGACGAAGGCCCCGCAACCGTGAGGTTGCGGGGCCTTCGCCCACATGGGGTTGTCCCCGGAGGGACGAGTGGAGATGGCGGGAATCGAACCCGCGTCCAACGGTGCAGAATCAGGGCTTCTCCGTGTGCAGTTCGCTGAGATTTTCTCGGCCCCGGTGATCACGCGAACAAGTCGCCGACGGGCCCAGTCACTGTTTGATTTCCCATTGAACCCCGTGACCGGGCTCAATGGTTTAGTCCCCTAGATTATGCCAGGGTCCGGGTCGGGAACATCCCCGGGCTGACACCCGTTAGGGCCTTCACTCACTGCTTATTAGGCAGCGAGGGCGAAGGCGCGGGAATCGCTCTTGGAATTGGCGATTATTGGTTGCGACATATGGTTAACGAGATCATTGCCGCTTCCTCGACACGCTTCCCCTGCTTCAACAGCCGCTGTCGAAACCGATCATCCCCATGTTGTGTTTTCAATGCTCACACCGACCGAGGCCGGTGTTGACTCCATCGTACGTGACCAACGCGCGCCGATGCCACCGTATTCCCGGTGACCCGCCGCCCTACTGGCCCCGCTGCTTCCGCTTCGCCGCCGCGATCGCCCGGTCCGACTCCCGCCGGTCCTGCTTCTCCCGCAGCGTCTGCCGCTTGTCGTACTCCTTCTTGCCTCGCGCGAGCGCGATCTCGGCCTTCGCGCGGCCGTCCTTGAAGTAGAGGGCGAGGGGCACGATGGTGTGACCCGTCTCCTGCGCCTTCGACTCCAGCTTGTCGATCTCCTCGCGGTGCAGCAGCAGCTTGCGCTTGCGGCGCGCGGAGTGGTTGGTCCAGCTGCCCTGGTGATACTCCGGGATGTGGGCGTTGTGCAGCCACGCCTCGCCCCCGTCGATCTGGACGAAGCCGTCGGTCAGGGAGGTGCGGCCCTCCCGCAGCGACTTGACCTCGGTACCCATGAGCACCAGGCCGGCCTCATAGGTGTCGATGATCGCGTAGTCGTGCCGGGCCTTCTTGTTCTGGGCGACGATCTTGCGCTTGCCGCCCTTCTCGCCGTCCCTGGCCTTCGCGGCCGCCCCACCCGGCTTGGGCTGGGACTCCTTCGGTACGTACATTCCCTTGCTCATAGTGCTGCCATTTTCGCACTAGTGAGGGGGTGCGGGGCCAGCCCTTAATGACGCGGCCGTCGACCGACAGCCGAACGGCGACCCCTAGTCGCCCAATCCCTCGAGAACCGTCTCGGCCTGCCCCAGGGCCCCTTCGTCGGCCTCCAGGTCGGGCGTGATCCCCCGCCCGTCGACCCCTCGCCCCGACGGAGTCCGGTAGTGCCCCACGGTCAGCTCCGCCACGGACCCGTCCGGCAGCCGGGTGGGCATCTGCACCGATCCCTTGCCGAAGGTGCGGGAGCCGACCACCACGGCCCTCCCCCGGTCCTGGAGCGCCCCCGTCAGCAGCTCCGCCGCGCTCATCGTCCCGCCGTCGACAAGGGCGACCAGCGCCCGGGTCGTGTCCCCACCGGGCTCCGCGTGCAGCGCCTGCTGCGACCCGTCCACGTCATAGGTCGCGACCAGCCCTCCGTCGAGGAAGACGGACGCCGTCGTGACGGCCTCGGTGACCAGGCCGCCGGAATTGCCGCGCAGGTCGAGGACGACCCCGCCGCCGGCCGGAGCGGCCCTCACGGCGTCACGGACCTCGTCCCCGACGCCCTTCGTGAACGAGTCGATCTTGATGAGGGTGATCGAGCCGGCGAGCTCCCGGACGCTGACCGAGTCCGTGGACAGCCGAGCGCGCCGGAGTGTCTCGCTCCACGCGCGTGTGCCGCGCTGAAGGCCCAGCCGGACCATGGTCCCGGCGGCCGCGTCCTTGGCGTCCCCGCGCAGTAAGGAGACCACCTCGGTGACCGGCCGCCCGTCCGCGGAGGTCCCGTCGACGCTGCGCAGCAGATCACCGCGGCGGATGCCGGCGGCGGCCGCGGGCGAGTGGGAACGCACCTTGGTCACTTCGATACGGCCGTCCTGCTCGCGCCGCGCCCACAGCCCGACGCCGGTGTACTGGCCGGCCAGGGCCTCCTCGAACTCCTCGTACTCGCCACGGGAGTAGACGGCGCCCCAGCGGTCCCCGCTGCGGCTGACGGCGCGCTGGGCGGCCTCCGTGGGGGACTTGCCGTCGGCCATGGCCTCTTCGGCCGCCCTGGCCACGTCCTCGTGGTCACCCGCGAGCGCGGTCGAACGGGCCGTGTCGGACGAGGACTTCCGGTCACCGCGGTCGCCCTCAGGGAGCGAGCCGGTGGCCGCGCCGGCCACCAGGACAGTCGCGAAGACCAATGTCAGGGCGGCCCCGCGGCGGATGCGGCGGGGCTGACAGAACAGGTCACGGCCTGACATGCCGGTGAGTCTAGGACAACGCAAGAGGGCCGCACGGCTGGTTGACCGTACGGCCCTCTTGGCGTGCGTCACACCTTCAGGTACTTGCGCAACGCGAAGAACGCGGCCATTGCGGGCATCAGCACACTCGCGGCGAGGATCAGCGGCAGCTTGGTCAGGACGGCGTCCCAGCCGACGAAGTTGATCAGGTTGAGCTTGGTGGACAGGGCCATGCCGTGGTCGATGGTGAAGTACCGGCCGACGACCAGGAAGACACAGGCGAGCGCACCGCCGATCGCGCCGGCGACGGCGGCCTCCATGATGAACGGCGCCTGGATGTAGAAGCCGGACGCGCCCACCAGCCGCATGATCCCGGTCTCCCGCCGACGGCTGAACGCCGAGACACGCACGGTGTTGACGATCAGCAGCAGGGCGACGATCAGCATGAGCGCCATCACACCGAGCGCGGCCCGGTTCATCAGGTTGAGCATGGTGAACAGGTTGTCCAGGATGCCCTTCTGGTCCTGCACGGACTGCACGCCGTCACGCCCGTTGAAGGCGGTCGCGATGACCTGGTACTTCTCCGGGTCCTTGAGCTTGATGCGGTACGACTCCTGCATCTGGTCCGGCGTGAGGGAGGCGGCCAGCGGGGAGTCGCCGAACTGCTCCTTGTAGTGCTTGTACGCCTCGTCCTGGGACTCGTGGACGACCGTCTGGACGACCGACATCTTCTTCAGGTCGGAGAGGATGTCCTTCTTCTGGTCCTCGGTGACCGCGCCCTTGGCGCAGTTGGGGTCCGACTCGGCGTCGCTCTTGTTGCAGAGGAAGATCGAGACGTTGACCTTGTCGTACCAGTAGCCCTTCATGGCGCCGACCTGGTCGCTCATCAGGAGCGAACCGCCGAACAGGGCGAGCGACAGGGCGACGGAGACGATGACGGCGAACGTCATCGTCAGGTTGCGACGGAGACCGACACCGATCTCGGAGAGTACGAACTGGGCGCGCATGGCGTCTTCTTCAGGCCTTTCCGGGGACTCTTCGAGGCGGTCAGTGCTGGTAGCCGTAGACGCCGCGTGCCTGGTCGCGGACGAGGCGGCCCTTCTCCAGCTCGATGACGCGCTTGCGCATCTGGTCCACGATGTTCTGGTCGTGCGTCGCCATCAGCACGGTGGTGCCCGTCCGGTTGATCCGGTCGAGCAGCTTCATGATGCCGACGGAGGTCTGCGGGTCGAGGTTGCCGGTGGGCTCGTCGGCGATCAGCAGCTTGGGCCGGTTCACGAAGGCCCGCGCGATGGCCACGCGCTGCTGCTCACCACCGGAGAGCTCGCCCGGCATCCGGTCCTCCTTGCCGCCGAGCCCGACGAGGTCGAGCACCTGCGGCACGGATTTGCGGATCTCACCGCGGGACTTGCCGATGACCTCCTGCGCGAAGGCCACGTTCTCGGCGACCGTCTTGTTGGGCAGCAGCCGGAAGTCCTGGAACACCGTCCCGAGCTGGCGGCGCATCTGCGGCACCTTCCAGTTGGAGAGGCGCGCGAGGTCCTTGCCCAGGACGTGCACCTGCCCCTGGCTGGTCCGCTCCTCACGGAGCACCAACCGCAGGAAGGTGGACTTTCCGGAGCCGGAGGACCCCACGAGGAACACGAACTCGCCCTTCTCCACTTCGAGGGAGACGTCCCTGAGTGCGGGGCGGGTCTGCTTGGGGTAGACCTTGGATACGTTGTCGAATCGGATCACGGATGCACCACGGTAGGCCGGGGGTAGATGAGCGTGACCATACGCGAACCGGGTGCGCGAGCGCAGGCGCCGGTTCGGGTTGCGTATCGGTTGGACTGTTTTGTACCGACCTGGAATGCCTCTCTTCCGAAGCCCGCAGGCGGCCATCAGGCGAACCTGGCACAGTGGAGAAGGGAACGTTCTGCGATCCGGGAGCGTTCTTGTGTACGGAACAGTCGGCAAGAAGGGTGACGCGCATGACGTACGACCGCCTGGTGTGCGCAAACTGTGCGGCGCCCGTGAGTGAGGGCCGGTGCCCGGTGTGCCGGGCGAACCGTGAGCGGCTTCAGCAGGAGAACCACTTCGCGGGCCTGAACCCGGTGACCCTGATCGCCCTGCTCGCGGTCCTGATCGCGGCGGTGGCGCTGCTGGCCCACCAGACCGCCTAGCCGGATCCCCGTACGAAGAACCGGTACGAAGAACCACGGTACGAAGAACCCCCGGCGAAGACGCAGGCCAAGACACACGAAGGGCCCGGAGCGGATACGCTCCGGGCCCTTCGCCGTTCGGCACACGCACCTCAAGCAGTGGTGCGACTACCGGGAGTCACCCTTAGGCGGCAGCGCCACCGCGGCCGCCGGCGAGGCGCGGCAGGATGCGGAAGCCGATGCCACCGGCGATCATCGTGGCGGCACCGACGAGCAGGAAGGCGGTCTGACCGGCACCCGTCTCGGCGAGTTCCTTGCCGTTGCCCTGGGCCGACGTGTTGGACGTGGTGTCCGCGCCGGTGTCGGTGAGGGCCGAGGAGCCCTCTTCCTGGGTGGAGGTGCCGGAACCACCGTTGGGGTCGGCGTTGTTGCCGCCGCCACCGGCGTTCCCGTTGCCGTTGCCGTTGCCGTTCCCATTGCCGTTCCCGTTGCCCGGGTCGGACGGGGCCTCGGTGGGGTCGTCGGGCTCGGTGGGCTCCTCGGTGGGCGGCTCCTCCGGGTCCGTCGGCTCCTCGGTGACCGGCGGCGTGGTCCCCGGGTCCGTCGGCACGTCGGTGCCGGGGTCCGTGGGGAGCTCGGTGCCCGGGTCGGTCGGGATCTCGGTGCCGGGGTCGGTCGGGTCGTCGTCGCCGGTGTTCACGTTCACGCCGACGCCATCGGCGCCCACGCCCACGTTGATCTCCAGCGCGGAAGCAGCGCCGGCGGCCGTCAGCGAGGCACCGGCCGCGATCACGGCACCGGCGGCTATGCGCGCGATCCGGATCCGCGTCTTCTTCGTCATGTGGTTGCTACCCCCAGTAGCTCATCGTCAATGAGGCGGCGCTCGGGGCCGTGATCGACGGAGGAAGGCAGCTTTGCTCGCATCCCCCGGTTCACATGCGCCCCAGAGATACGCATGCCACGCTTTACCCTTCCCATTTTTCAAAGCATCGTCAAGGCCGTTGCGCGCGCGATGTCCAGGTAAGGGCTCTTTGCCGGGGAAAGCGGTCTGTGAGTGTGATGTAAAACCCAGACATAAAGCAAACTGCCGCCCGGTGGGCGGCAGTTGGGGAGCGGTGGTCAAGTCGACAAAGTTACTTCTCCTGCTGCTTGCGCCAGCGAATTCCGGCTTCGATGAAGCCGTCGATCTCGCCGTTGAACACAGCCTCGGGATTGCCGACCTCGAACTCGGTGCGCAGGTCCTTGACCATCTGGTACGGGTGCAGGACGTACGAACGCATCTGGTTGCCCCAGGAGCTGCCGCCGTCCTTGAGGGCGTCCATCTTGGCCCGCTCCTCCTGGCGCTTGCGCTCCAGGAGTTTCGCCTGGAGGACGTTCATGGCGGTCGCCTTGTTCTGGATCTGCGAGCGCTCGTTCTGGCAGGAGACGACGATGCCGGTGGGCAGGTGGGTCAGCCGCACCGCGGAGTCGGTGGTGTTGACACCCTGGCCGCCGGGCCCGGACGAGCGGTACACGTCCACGCGCAGGTCCGACTCGTCGATCTCGATGTGGTCGGTCTGCTCGACCACGGGGAGGATCTCGACGCCCGCGAAGGAGGTCTGCCGGCGGCCCTGGTTGTCGAAGGGCGAGATGCGCACGAGCCGGTGGGTGCCCTGCTCGACGGAGAGCGTGCCGTAGGCGTACGGCGCCTGCACGGCGAAGGTGGTCGACTTGATGCCGGCCTCTTCCGCGTACGACGTCTCGATGAGCTCGGTCTTGTAGCCCTTCTGCTCCGCCCAGCGCAGGTACATCCGCTGGAGCTTCTCCGCGAAGTCGGCGGCGTCGACGCCACCGGCCTCGGCGCGGATGTTGACGAGCGCCTCACGGGAGTCGTACTCGCCGGACAGGAGGGTGCGCACCTCCATCTCGTCGAGCGCCTTCTTGACGGAGGTGAGCTCCGACTCGGCCTCGGCGAGGGTGTCCGGGTCGTCCTCCTCCTGGGCCATCTCGAACAGCACAGCGAGATCGTCGATCCGGCTGCGCAGCGTGTCGGCCTTCCTGACCTCGGCCTGGAGGTGGGACAGCTTGCTGGTGATCTTCTGCGCCTCGTCCGGGTTGTCCCACAGGGACGGCGCGGCTGCCTGCTCCTCGAGCACGGCGATGTCTGCCCTCAGCTTGTCGAGGTCCAGAACGGCCTCGATCGACTCCATGGTCGAGGAGAGGGACTTGAGCTCTTCGGATACATCGACGACTGCCACGCCCTCCAGCCTAACGGCTGTGGCAACCGACGTCGGTCGTCCCCCGGGACGCGACCCCGGCCCCTTCAGGGCAAGGCTGACGCCGCCCAGGCCCCGACCCCCGCCACCGCAACCAATCTCGGTCGCGCCCGCCGCTCAGGGCGAGACCGGTGCCGAGTTCTTCGTGTCCTGTGGTGACGCCCCCGCGTCGTCGCCCGACGTGGCCGCCCAGATTCCGATCCCGGCCGCGGCCACCAGCACCACCGCGGCGGCGCCGACGGCCAGTCGGCGGCGGCGTGTGGTGGCCCGGTGGCGGGCGGAGCCCGGTCGTGGTGCGCCGGCGGGCCGCGGAACCCGGGCGGTGCCCAGGGCGCCGCCGGCGAGCTCGTCGGGGGCAGGGACCCGCATCGACGTGTGCGTGTCCCGGTTGGAGTCGGTGGGCCTCGCGCCCGGCACCAGGGGGACGGCACCGCGCCGCGCGGGCCGCCCGGAGGACGCCGGCTCGCCGGCCGGCGCGGGGGCGGCCGTCTCGCCGTCCTGCTCGTCCTCCGGTTCCGCGTCCGGCTCGTCCACGTCCAGCGGCGGCATCCCCGCCAGCAGCGGCAGCAGCTCCCGCAGCCGGGCGCCCAGCTCGGAGGCGCGCAGCCGGGAGGCCGGGGCCTTCGCCAGGCACTGCACGATCAGCTGCCACAGCTCGTCGGGGATCCCGGGCAGCGGCACCACCGTCTCGGTCACATGGCGCCGCAGCACCGCGCCCGGATGCCCGCCCCCGAACGGGGTGAACCCGGCGAGGAGTTCGTACAGCACGGTGGCGAGGGCGTAGATGTCCACGGAGGCGCGCGGCGGCAGCCCCTCGACGATCTCCGGCGCCAGGTAGTCGGGCGTCCCGATGATCTTCGTGGCCCGGGTCCGGCGCGGCGAGTCGATGAGCTTGGCCACGCCGAAGTCGGTCAGCAGGGCCGGGTGCGCGCCGCCGGGGCCGAGGGGGCCCTGCATGTCCAGCAGGATGTTCTCCGGCTTCACGTCCCGGTGCACGACCCCCTTGGCGTGCGCGGCGGCCAGCCCGTCGGCCACGTCCGCGACGATCGCCACCGCCGCCTCGGGTGCGAGCCGTTTCTCACGGTCGAGCCGGGTGCGCAGATCGGTGCCCCGGACCAGGTCCATGACGAGTGCGAGGTCGTTGCCGTCGACCACCAGGTCGCGTACGGAGACGACGTGCGGATGCTCCAGACCGAGCAGCGCCGTGCGCTCCTGCACGAACCGGCCGACGAGCTCCTGGTCGGACGCGAGGTCCTCGCGCAGGAGCTTGACGGCGACGGACCCCTCGGGTCCCTCGCCCAGCCACACCGTGCCGGCGCTGCCCCGCCCCAGGATCTGGTTGGCGGTGTACCGGCTGCCGATCTTCCGTGCCAAGACTGCTCCTACAGACGCGTGTTGTCGCTAAAGCTACGCGTCGCAGGAGCCAACCTTCACCGCGGAGACGGAAATCACCCGCTGGATGTCGACAAATCCCCAGTACTACTGCTGACCTGAGGAGTTTCCGCCCAGATCTCCGATCCACTTGCTCACGGTGTCGACGATGTCGCCGAGCTGCTGCCAGTAGCTCTTGCCGGTGCCGATCCACTCCTGGAGCGGGCTCAGCTCCCAGATCAGCCAGCTCGCCACGAACAGGATGAGGATCGTGAACAGACAGCCCTTGAGGCAGCCCAGACCGGGGATCTTCATCGGGTTGGCGCTGCGCTGCCGCGGCTGCCGGGGCTCGCGCGCGGGGCGCTCGGGCTGCGGCGGGGGCGCGTAGCGCTGCGGCTGCTGCTGTTGCGGGGCGTACTGCTGGCGCTGCTGCGGCTGACGGCCGTAACCGCCCTGGTCGTAGCCGCCTTGGTCGTAGCCGCCCTGCGGCGGGCGCTGCTGGGGCCGCTGCTGCCGTTGCGGAGGCTGCTGCGGTTGCGGCCTGGCGACCTGCCGCTGGGGGCGGCGGCGCAGCGGGTCCTCGTTGGGGTCGAGGTACTGCTGGACCTGGGTCTGTTCGTTGCGGTCCCGGGCCGCGCGCAGCTGGTTCTGCCAGGGGTGCGGCTCCTCGGGCCCGCCGGACTGGTGCCCCTGCTGGCCGTACTGCCCCTGCTGCCCGTACTGCCCGGGCGGCACCGGTGGCATGACGGCGGTCGGGTCGGCCGCGCCGCCCCGGTTGGTCGGGAGTACGGCGGTGGGGTCGGCGGCGCCGACCGGGTTCCCGGCGCCGGTGTGCGGCAGGAAGCTGGTCGCGGCGTTCGGGTCGACGGCACCGGCACCGTGCGGCAGCACCTGCGTCGGGTCGGCGGCACCGGGCGTGTCAGGGACGGCCGCCGGGTCGGGGTCGGGCAGCAGCAGCGCGCCGACGTTGTCCGCCGCCGCGATCTGCGCGGAGTTCGCGTGCACCCCGATGCCCTCGGCGACGACCCGGAGCCCGCGCGCGAGGTTCTCCGCACTGGGGCGGCGGTCCGGGTTCTTGCTCAGACAGCGCTCTATGACGGTCCACAGCGGGTCGGGGACCGTGGAGGGGCGGCGCGGTTCGGCGCTGAGGTGCTGGTGCAGGACCTCCAGGGCGGAGCCACCGGCGAACGGCGGACGCCCGGTGACCAGCTCGTACAGCAGGATACCGGCGCCGTAGATGTCGACCGCGGAGGTCTGCGGACGGCCCTCGGCGGACTCGGGGGCGACGTACGCGGGCGTGCCGACGAACTCCTGGGTCCGGGTCAGACCCGGGGAGTCGGCGAGGCGCGCGATGCCGAAGTCGGTCAGCAGGGGGTGCATCTGGCCGCCGTACTGGCGCAGCAGCACGTTGGCCGGCTTGAGGTCGCGGTGGACCACCCCGTCGGCGTGGCTCGCGGCGAGCGCGTCGGCGATCTGGGCGGTCAGCAGGGCGGCGCCGACGGGGCTGAAGGGGCCGTTCTCGCGCAGGTAGCGGTGCAGGTCGGGGCCCTCGACGAGGTCCATGACCAGGGCGAGCAGATCGCCCTCGACGACCAGGTCGCGCACCCGCACGATGTTCGGGTGGGTCAGCCTGAGCAGCACGGAGCGCTCGCGCAGGAACCGCATCACGATGTCCGGGTCGCTCGCGAGCTCCTCCTTGAGGACCTTGATCGCGACGGTCTCTCCCGGCTGTCCCGCCACGGCGGCCTCGGCGCCGGCGGTCTCCCGCTGGCGTGCTCGCCAGACGGTCCCCGTGGCACCGCGTCCGAGCGGCTCCTCGAGGAAGTACTTGCTGCCCACCGGCCGCACGTCATGCACTCCCTGCTGCTTGCTGTCGTTCCGACCCACTTCCGACCCACTGTAGTGCCGCTCGTCCAAGCACTACGTGAGCGATGCCAAGCACGTTCGAAACAAGGACGCTCCGTCCGGGTCTCCCGGTTGCCGGGCGTTGACGTGACCGATCTCAAGTGATCGCCGGCGCTGCACTGGTCAGGCACTTTTGGGGGCAGAGCTGACCAATCAAGATCACTTGCCCTCGGGCGGCGGGCGTGTTGTCAGTGGCAGGTGCGAGGATGCGTGCAGTACTGGCCGATGGTGCTCGTGCGGGGTGGGGGATGTCCGCGTCCGAGCAGAAGGGACCGCTGACGGCGATGCAGATCCGGCTGACCGTCGTAGACCCGCTGGGCCCGCCCGACCGGGCCCGCGGCCGCGCCGCGAGCTGCGACGTCCTGGTCACCGCTCCCGTCGGCACCGCCCTGGCCGCGGTGGCCGCCGCACTGGCCTCGGCGGTTCCCGGGGAGGCGGGTGTCCGCTCGGGCGAGGCGGAGCGCGGCGGCGGCACTGTCGTGCTGTACGCGGACGGCGAGCGTCTCGACGTCCAGCGCGCCACCCTCGGCGAGCCGCCGCTGATCGACGGCGCCGTGCTGTCCCTGGGCGCCCCCGCGGCCCCGGAGCCCCACCCCGAGCTCGACGAGGCGCCGACCCAGCTCCATGTGGTCGCGGGTCCGGACGCGGGCGGTGTCCACCTGCTGCACGGCGGCCAGATCCACATCGGCCGCTCCGTCGACGCCGATGTCCCGCTGGACGACCCCGACGTCTCCCGCCTCCACTGCGCGATCACCGTCGCCGCCGACGGCCGCGTCTCGGTGGCCGACCTCGACTCCACGAACGGCACGGTCCTGGACGGCACCCGCGTGGGCACCCGTCCGGTCCGGTTCCCCCCGGGGGCGCTCCTGAGGATCGGCGAGTCGGTCCTGCGCCTCGCCCCGAGCGGGGGCCGCCGTCTGGGGACGGAACCGGACGGGGAAGGCCATGTGCGGGTGGCCCCCGGGGAGCGCGGGCGGGCGGACGGCGGAAGCGGTCCGGGACGGGCGGTGCCCGAGAGTGCCCCCGGGGCGGGCGAGGCCGGGTACGACCGGCCCGGCGAGCGTCGCGGACGCAGGGTGTCGGCGGCTGCCGCGGGCTCAGCGTCCGGGGCGGGGGCCGCGGTCGCAGGAACGGGGGTGTCAGGGACCGGAGTCTCCGGGGCCGGGGACGGCACAAGGGCGCCGCACGCGCGTGAGGGCGGGGCCGGCGGCGCCGGCACCCCGTCCCGGCAGCCCGCCGACCGCACCCACCACACCTACGGTTCGGCCGGCTGGGGCGCGTCCGGCGGAAACCCCGGGGTCGCGGAGGCACAGGGGCACAGCCCTGTCGAGCCGCCGGTCGTCGTGCCCGGGCAGGGCGGGGCACCGCGGATCGAGAGCGGGGGTACGAGCGGGACGGTTCCCGACGGGCGCCCGTACGGCCGCGCGGGGGCGGCCCCCGGCACCGGTTCCTCGCGTCCCACCAGCTCTGCCGACCCCGTCGGCACCCGTTCCGGCGGCCCCGTCGGTGCGGTCGGGGACACCCACGGCGGCCGGACCGGGATCGGTTCCTTCACGGAGGCGGCTGCCGCTTCCGCACCCACCCCGGCGCCCGGCACCGGCCAGGAGCCCGCCGCCACCCCCGACCCCGCCGAACCAGGCACCGGCCGCCGCAAAGGCACCCCGCTGCGCGGCACCGACGTCCCGCAGAGCGGGCGCCGGCGCGGCGGGCTCGGCAAGTGGGCGCGGCGGCTGGCCGGCGGGCGGGGCGAGCCGGAAACCACCGAGCAGGACGAGCCGTACACCGAGGAACCGGCCCCCGTCGCCGACGCCGCGCCGGCCGTGGCCGCCCAGCTGCCCGAGGTCTGGCCGGACCCCGCCGCCCTGCTGCTGACGGCGCTGGGCCCGGGTGCCCGGCTGTGGGAGCGCGGGCCGGGGCACCCCGAGGCGCTCACCGTCCGGCTCGGCACCGCGGACCGGACCGCTCCCGACGGGACGGGACTGCTGCCCGCCGTCCCGGTCACCGCGGATCTGCGCGAGGTGGGCGCACTGGGTCTCGCCGGACCGCGCGCGCGGCTGGCCGGGCTGGCCCGCGCGGTGGTGGCCCAACTGGCCGCCCTGCACGCGCCCGAGTCCCTGGAGATCGTCCTGATCAGCGCGGACCGTTCCCGGCCCGCGCAGGAGCGCGTCACCGAGTGGTCCTGGCTCGGCTGGCTCCCCCATGTCCGCCCGGGCCACGGCCAGGACTGCCGTCTCCTCCTGGCGCACGACCGCGAACAGGCCGCGGCCCGCGCCGACGAACTGCTCCGGCGCCTGGACGACCACCTGGCCGACGCGGAGCCGGCCCCGCCCCGCGGCGTGATCCCGGCGGCCCGCTCCGCCGGCTCCCAGGACCCCCTGCGGGGCGCCGCCCGACGCCCCTCCTGGGCCCGCGACGACGCCGAGGGCGAGGGGACCGGCGGCTTCCCCGGGCCGTACACCGTGGTCGTCGTGGACGGCGATCCCGGTGGCGCGGATCTGCGCGAGGCGGTGGCCCGGCTGGCCTCGCAGGGCCCGCTGGCCGGTATCCATGTCGTCTGCCTGGCCGAGACGGCCCCCGCCTCTCCGGCCTCGCCCGTGACGGACACCTACGAGGCGGCCTGTGCGGCGGCCCCGACGTTCCGTGAGTGCGGCGCGGTCGGCCTGCTCAGCGGCGACGTGGCGACGGCCCTGCGGCTGATGCGGGTGGCGCGGGCGGGGCTCCCGGCCGCGGCGGCCGCTTCCTCCGCCCCGCGCACGAGTGCGGGCGTGCCCACCGGCGCTCGGGACGATCAGGAGACGTACACCGCGCCCGAGAAGCCCGAGACCGAACCCGAGCCCGAGAAGGAGGGCGACCGCACCCGCCCGGGACCCCGCCGGCTCGGCTCCGACACCACCCACACCGTGCCCCGGCCCACCGACGGCACCTCCCGGACCCCGGCCCTCGATGGCCACGGCACCGACACCCTCCGCCTCACCTCGGCCCCCACCCCCGTGGGCCACGGCACGGTCGCCGCGGTGGACGCCGTCTCCGCCGCCTGGGCCGAGCGGTTCGCCCGGGCGCTGGCCCCGCTGCGCACGGACGGGACCGCCGACGGGCGGCACACGCGGGTGTCCTCGCCGCTGCCTCAGTCAGCGCGGCTGCTGGACGAGCTGGGGCTGGCCCGGGCCACCCCGCCGTCGCTGATGACGCGCTGGGCGGACGCGGCCGACGACCCGGAGTCGCTCGGCGGACGTGCCTGGGCCGTGCTCGGGGCCGGCCCGCGCGGGCCGGTCTGCGCCGACCTCGTGGCCGAGGGCCCGCATCTGCTGATCGAGGGACCCGCGGGCAGCGGCCGTACGGAACTGCTGCGGGCCGTCGTCGCCTCACTGGCCGCCGCGGAACGCCCCGACCGGCTCGGTGTCGTCCTGATGGACGGCCGGGACAGCGTGGGTGCGGGCGGCGGCCACGGCGAGGGACTGCGCGTGTGCACCGACGTGCCGCATGTGACCACCCACCTCACCGCCAACGACCCGGTCCGCATGCGGGAGTTCGCGCAGTCCCTGAGCGCCGAGCTGAAGCGGCGCGCGGAGCTGCTCGGCCGTTCCGACTTCGCCGGGTGGCACACCGGACGCGAGCTGTCCGGCCGTATGGTCTCCCAGCGCTCGGTGGCGACCCGCGGCCCGTCCGCCGCCAAGGGCGCCCCCACCGCGCTCGGCGCCACCGGTGAGGCCCCCGCCGACCCGGCCGCCGCCGACCTCGACTCCCCGCCCAGTTCCACCATCCGGCTGCGCCCCGCAGCGGCCCGCCGCCAGGCCGAGGCGGTGCCCCCGCTCCCCCGTCTGGTCGTGGTCGTGGACGATCTCGACGCCCTGGTGTCGCCGCCCCTCGGCTCGCCGGGCCGGCCCGCCGCCGGGTCGGTGATACGCGCGCTGGAGGCGGTGGCCCGCGAGGGCGAGCGGCTGGGCGTCCACCTGGTGGCCGCGACCGGCCCGGGCGGCCGTACGGCGGAGTCGGAACCGGCCCGCCGGGCCACCCTGCGCGTCACCCTGGACCCCCCGGCCACCGGGCCGGAGGAGCCGGCCCCCGGACGCGGCCGCCTGACCTGGTCCGACGGCCGGGTGACCGGCTTCCAGGCGGGCCGGGTCACCGGCCGCATCCCGCGTACGGCCACCCAGCGCCCCACGGTCGTGCCCCTGGAGTGGGAGCGCATGGGCGATCCCCCGGCCCGTCGTCAGGTCCGGGAACTGGGCAACGGTCCGACGGACCTCGCTCTGCTCGCCAGTGCATTGGAACGGGCAGCGAGGGAAGTCGCAGCAGCAGAGGTGCCGTCACTGCTTTAGGCGAACGGAGCTGCCTCTCTGCGTCGTATGCCCGCACGCAGCCGTACCGGTCACGAGGCCGCAACGATCGCCTGCTTGACAGCGGACGCGCCCTTGCCGACCCCGTTCTCCCGGCGTAGACCAGTTCGCACGGGACACCCTCAACGTTCGACGAGGAACGAGGAACGGGGACGTGATGCGCAGCACGAGCAGCACAAGCCGAACGCCCAGGGCCGCGAAGACCGCGGCCGCCGCGCTCGCGGCGGCCCTCGCCCTCTCGCTCAGCGCCTGCGGCGGGGACGACGACAAGAGCAGTGACAGCGGTCCGACCGGCGGCACGGCGACCGGCACCGGTGTCACCCTCCCCAAGCTGAACGGCCAGAGCCTCCAGGTCGCCGCCGTGTGGAGCGGCGAGGAGCAGGCCAACTTCAAGAAGGTCCTCGCGGAGTTCGAGAAGCGCACCGGCGCCAAGGTGACCTTCGTGCCCGCGCAGGACCCGATCGTGAACTTCCTGGGCTCGAAGGTGGCGGGCGGTCAGCCGCCGGACGTGGCGATGCTGCCGCAGCCCGGCGCGATCAAGCAGGCCGTCGACAAGAAGTGGGCCAAACCGCTGGGCGCGGAGGCCAAGGCGGAGCTCGCGAAGAACTACTCGCAGGGCTGGCAGGACATCGGCAAGGTCGGCGGCACCCAGTACGGCGTCTACTACAAGGCCGCCAACAAGTCCCTGATCTGGTACAACGCCAAGGTCTTCGAGAACGCGGGCGCCTCCGAGCCGAAGACCTGGGCCGAGCTGCTGACCACCGCGCAGACGGTCTACGACTCGGGCGTGACCCCGTTCTCCGTCGGCGGTGCCGAGGGCTGGACCCTCACCGACTGGTTCGAGAACGTCTACCTCTCCCAGGCGGGCCCCGAGAAGTACGACCAGCTGGCCAAGCACGAGATCAAGTGGACGGACCCGTCCGTGAAGGACGCGCTGACCACGCTGGGCCAGGTCTGGGGCAAGAAGGACTATGTCGCGGGCGGCGCGAAGGGCGCGCTCCAGACCGACTTCCCGGCCTCGGTGACGCAGGTCTTCACCGGCGGCGACCAGCCCAAGGCGGCCATGGTCTACGAGGGCGACTTCGCGCAGGTCAACATCCAGACCGCCAAGGCGAAGGTCGGCACCGACGCGAAGGTGTTCCCGTTCCCGAAGGTCGGCGACACCGCTCCTGTGGTCTCCGGCGGCGACGCGGCCGTGATCCTGAAGGACTCCAAGGCCGCGCAGGCCCTGGCGACCTTCCTGGCCTCCCCGGACGCGGCGACCATCCAGGCCAAGCTCGGCGGCTACCTCTCGCCGAACAAGAACGTGGACATCTCGTCGTATCCGAACCCGGTGCAGCAGAAGATCGCCAAGGCGCTGATCCAGTCCGGTGACGACTTCCGCTTCGACATGTCCGACCAGGCCCCGCAGGCCTTCGGCGGCACGCCCGGCAAGGGCGAGTGGAAGGCGCTCCAGGACTTCCTGGCCAACCCGAAGGACATCGCGGGCACCCAGGCGAAGCTGGAGGCCGACGCGGCGGCCGCCTACGGGAACTGAGGCGATGACATCGGCCACGGAGGCAGGGGCCCCACCGGCCCCTGCCTCTCCCGAGTCGCACAAGAGCGTGACCGGCACACGGAAGACCGTGGCAGTGCTGTTCCTGCTGCCTGCCCTCGTGCTGCTGGGCGCGCTCGTGGTCTACCCCATCGGGTACTCGCTCGTCCGCAGCTTCTACAACCAGTCCGGCGACGGCTTCGCCGGGTTCGACAACTACAAGGCGCTGTTCACCGACGACGGCATCCGCACCGCCCTGAAGAACAACGTCATCTGGGTGGTGTTCGCGCCGACGATCTCCACCGCGCTCGGTCTGATCTTCGCGGTGCTGACCGAGCGGATCCGCTGGGGAACGGCGTTCAAGCTGCTCGTCTTCATGCCGATGGCGATCTCGATGCTGGCGGCAGGCATCATCTTCCGCCTCGTCTACGACCAGGACCCGGACAAGGGGTTCGCCAACGCGGTGTGGGTGGGTGTGCACGACACGTTCGCACAGTCCTCGTCGTTTCCGAAGGCGCACCCGGGCCGGAACTCCCCGCTGGTGGCCCAGGGCGGCAGCTTCATCACCAAGGCCACGGTCCACACCGGCGGCACGGTCACGCTGCCTCTCGTGGGCGTCGCCCCCGACCAGATGCCCGGTGACGCCAAGAAGGCCGTCGCTCCCCAGGCGGACCCGGGCCGGATCACCGGCACCACCTGGCAGGACTTCACCCGCGGCAAGGGCGTCGGCACGCTCGGCGGGGTCGACCCGAGCGAGCTCGGCTACCCGGGCATGAAGATCGAGGCGGTCAAGGACGGCAAGGTCGTCGAGACGGTGAAGGCGGGCGACGACGGCACGTTCTCCTTCTCGGAGAAGGCGAACGGCGCCCAACTCCGCCTGCCCGCGAGCAACTTCAGGGAGGCCTACAACGGGGTCGACTGGCTCGGCCCGTCGCTGGTGACCCCGTCCATCATCGGGTCGTACATCTGGATGTGGGCCGGTTTCGCGATGGTGCTGATCGCGGCCGGGCTCGCGGGCATCCCCCGGGAACTCCTGGAGGCGGCCCGGGTCGACGGGGCGAGCGAGTGGCAGGTGTTCCGCAGGGTCACGGTGCCGCTGCTCGCGCCGGTCCTCGCGGTGGTCACCGTGACCCTGATGATCAACGTCCTGAAGATCTTCGACCTGGTCTACATCATCGCCCCGGGCTCCTCGCAGGACGACGCGAACGTCCTCGCACTGGAGCTGTACCGCAAGGGCTTCTCCGAGGACCAGCCGGGCATCGCGAGCGCCATCTCGGTGTTCCTGCTGCTGCTCGTCATCCCGGTGATCTGGTTCAACATCCGGCGGCTCAGGCGGGAGGTACGGCGATGACGACCCATGCCGAGAGGCTTCCGGAGACGGCGTCGGCGGGAGACACGAAGGCGAAGCGGTCCCTCGGCTCACGGCTGGTCGAGCGGGTCAGCGGGGGTGTGATCAGCGTCCTGCTCGTGCTGGTCGGCCTGTTCTGGCTGGTGCCGACGCTCGGTCTGCTGATCTCCTCGCTGCGCAGCCCGGGGGACATGGCCACGAGCGGCTGGTGGACGGTGTTCACCAAGCCGTCCCAACTCACCCTGGACAGCTACGACAAGCTCCTGCACAACAGCGACATCACCAACTCCATCGTCAACACCATCCTGATCACGGTGCCGGCGACGCTCCTGGTGATCGTCATCGGCGCGCTCGCGGGCTACGCGTTCGCGTGGATGGACTTCCCGGGCCGCGACTGGTGGTTCATGGCCGTGGTCGGTCTGCTGGTGGTGCCGGTGCAGGTGGCGCTTATCCCGATCGCCGAACTCTTCGGCAAGATCGGCCTGTTCGGCAACATCTTCGGCGTGGTCCTCTTCCACACGGGCTTCGGACTGCCGTTCGCGGTGTTCCTGCTGCGGAACTTCTTCGCCGAGATCCCGCGCGAACTCCTGGAGGCGGCCCGGCTCGACGGGGCGGGCGAACTGCGCCTGTTCGTACGGGTGGTGCTGCCGCTCGGCGCGCCCGCGATCGCGAGCCTCGGCATCTTCCAGTTCCTGTGGGTGTGGAACGACATGCTGATCGCCCTGGTGTTCACGGACGCCGACAGCCAGCCGATCACGGTCGCGCTCCAGACCCAGGTGCGCGCCTTCGCCGCCAATGTCGACATCCTGGCGCCGGGCGCGTTCATCTCGATGGTGGTTCCGCTGATCGTGTTCTTCGCGTTCCAGCGGCAGTTCGTGTCCGGAGTCATGGCAGGTGCGGTCAAGTAGCGCGTACGACAGCCGAGTTGGGGGCGGGCCGACACCGGCCCGCCCCCTTCGCGTTCGCCCGAATGCCGTACGGACCGTAACCAAGGGCGCGCACGGTGCGTTCCCGGGCAGAACTCCCGCGCCGACTCTTGGATGTGCCGTGCCCAGGTTCAGTGTCATCGTCCCCGCGTACCAGGTGCAGGCGTACCTGCCCGTCTGCCTGGAGTCGGTGCTGTCGCAGTCGTACGACGATCTGGAGCTGATCGTGGTCGACGACCGCTCCCCGGACGCGTGCGGTGAGATCGCCGAGGAGTTCGCGGCCCGCGACCCACGCGTGCGGACCGTCCACACCGCGCGCCACGAGAGCCCCAGGGGTGCCCGCAAGGACGGACCTGGGCTCGCCCGCAACGCGGGCATCTCCGAGGCCACGGGCGACTACCTGGTCTTCCTCGACGGCGACGACACCCTCACCCCGCACGCGCTGCGGTCGATCGCCGACCGGCTGAAGGAGACGGGCGAGCCGGACGTCCTGGTCCACGGCCACGCGCTCGTGCCGTGGACGGGCGAGATCGTCCGCGACCCGTTCGCGGGCCTGCTCACCGAGCAGGGCCCGGCGCCGTTCCGTCTGGAGGACCGGCCGGGGCTGCTGCGGGTGCGGGCCTCGGCCTGGAACAAGGTGTGCCGCAGGGAGTTCGTCGGTGACGGCGGCTTCGCCTTCCCGCCCGGGCGGCACTCGGACCTGCCCTGGACCTACCCGGTCCTGATGGCGGCCGAGTCGATCGCGACCCTGGAACGGGTCTGCGTCCACCACCGGCAGCGGAGCGTCCCCACGGTGTCCGGGCGGGCGGACTTCGACGTCCTCGACGCGGCGGCAGGGCGGGCGGACTTCGACGTCCTCGACGCGGCGGCAGGGCGGGCGGACTTCGACGTCTTCGACCAGTACGACAGGGTCTTCGGGTACGTCGACGCGCGCCCCGAACTCGCCCAGTGGCGGCTGGTGTTGTTCCGCCGCATGGTGGACGACCTGTGGGCGGTGTTCAGCGGGCGGGACCGGCTGCCGCGGGACACCCGCGCCGAGTTCCTGCGGCGGGCCCGCGACCATTACCGCGCCCACCGCACCCCGGGCCACCCGGCTCCGGTGGGCTCCCGGCTGCGTCACACCACGATCCGTCGGAACCTGTACCGCACCCACCGGGCCCTGGAACTGGGCCAGTTGCCCGGCCGGCGGATCGCCCGGCCCGCCGTACGGCTCGCGACGGCCCTGCGTGCGGCGGCCCTGCGGTTGCACTACCGCGTTCAGCTGCGCCTGCCCGTCCGTGCGGACCGTGCCCTGTTCGCCGCGTACGGGGGCCGCGGCCACGGCTGCAACCCCGGTGCGCTGGAGGAGGCGTTCCGCGCCCTCGCCCCGCACATCCGGACCGCGTGGGTCGCCGCCCCCGAGCACGACCGCACGATCCCGACGGCGACCCGGCGCATCACCCCGGACACGGCCGCCTACTGGACGGCGCTCGCCCGCTCCAAGTACCTGGTGAACAACACCGACTTCGACCGCCGCCTGGTCAAGCGCCCGGGCCAGGTCCTCGTGCAGACCCACCACGGCACCCCGCTCAAGCACATGGGCCTGGACCTCCAGGAACGCCCGGCGGCATCGGCCGACTTGGACTTTGCCGCCCTGCTGAGGGGCGTCGACCAGTGGGACTACGTGCTGTCCCCCAACCGTCACGCCACCCTCACCTGGCAGCGGGTCCACCCCGGCCGCTACACGGTGCTCCCCTACGGCCAGCCCCGCAACGACGTGTTCCAGCGGGCGACTTCGGAGGACGTACGGCGGCTTCGTGAGTCGCTCGGCGTGCCCGAGGGCACGGTCGCGATCCTGTACGCGCCCACCCACCGCGACTACCTGCGCACCCAGCACCTCCGGCTGGACCTGGAGCGGCTCCTGCGCCGCCTGGGTCCCGGCTACGTCGTGCTGGCCCGTGCCCACCACCGGCACGGCGGCCCGCTCGTCCCGGTCCCGACGCCCCGTGTCATCGACGTCAGCGACCATCCGAGCGTGGAGTCCCTGTGCCTGGCCTCGGACGCCCTGGTGACCGACTACTCGTCCCTGATGTTCGACTACGCAGGACTGGACCGCCCGATCGTGATCCACGCCGACGACCGGGAGGCCTTCGAGGCGGCCCGGGGCACCTACGTCGACCTGCGGTCCTTCGCGCCGGGCGCGATCGCGCGCAGTGAGGACGAGCTGATCGACATCTTCGCCTCAGGCCACTGGCGCGGCTCCCGCTCCACCCAGCTGCGCTCGGCGTTCCGCGAGCGGTTCTGCCCGTACGACGACGGCCGCGCCGCCGAACGGGTCGTACGCCATGTGGTGCTGGGCGAGCCGCAGTCGCCGCCGGTGATCCCGCCGGCGGAGCGTCATCCGGTGCCGTCGGCGGCGGCCGCGGCGGGGCGTGCGCCCCTGACCAGCGAGACCCTTTAGGAGGGCCCATGCCGTTCAGCGCGACTCGACCCACGCCGAGCCGGCCGACGACGTGGCGCCCGGCCGGACGGCCGGGCGCCTGAGACACGCCGTTCATCCACCCGATCAGTCGGTCACCGATTACTCGATGACGAGGTCGACCTCGATGTTGCCGCGGGTGGCGTTGGAGTAGGGGCAGACCTGGTGGGCGGTCTCGACGAGCTTGCGGCCGGTCTCCGCGTCCACGGTGTCGGGCAGTTCGACGCGCAGCGCGACCTTGAGGCCGAAGCCCTCGCCCTGCTTGCCTATGCCGACCTCGGCGGTGACGGCGGCGTCGCTGACGTCCACCTTGGCCTGGCGGCCGACGAGACCGAGGGCGCTGCCGAAGCAGGCGGCGTAACCGGCGGCGAACAGCTGCTCGGGGTTGGTGCCCTCTCCGTTGCCGCCCAGTTCCACCGGCGGGGCCAGCTTGAGGTCGATCTTGCCGTCGCTGGAGACGGCACGACCGTCACGGCCGTGGGTGGCGGTGGCGACTGCGGTGTAGAGCGCGTCCATGGAAATCCGTCCCTTGGGGGTGAGTCCTTGTCGTTGCCACAAGTAGAGCACACAATTCAGTTGTGCACAACTAAATCGCGGGTAAGAGCTACCCTGGAGGACATGACCACGCCCGCCACCGACTGGCTCCGGCTCGACCAGCAGATCTGCTTCTCCCTGCACGCCGCCTCCCGCGCCTTCAACGGCGTCTACCGCGTGATCCTCAAGGACCTGGGGCTCACCTACCCCCAGTACCTCGTGATGCTCGTCCTGTGGGAGCACGGCGACCTGCCGGTGAAGGCGCTCGGCGAACACCTGCGCCTGGACTCCGGCACCCTGTCCCCCCTGCTCAAGCGGCTGGAGGCGGCCGGCCTGGTGCGCCGGGAGCGCAGCACGCGCGACGAACGCTCCGTCGAGGTGCGCCTCACCGGCGAGGGCACGGCCCTGCGGGAGCACGCGCTCCAGGTGCCCCGCCGGATCGCCGCCGCGACCGGCTGCGACGTCGACGAGATCCGCGACCTGCGGACCCGGCTGGACCAGCTCACCTCGATGCTGGACGCGGCGGCACAGAGCGAGGCCGCCGAGAGCCGTTGACACCTGCCGAAAACTGACACTTACCGAAAACCAGCGGCGCTTCAGGGCCGGCGCGGCATATGCCCGCCTACGATCCGCCCTGATGAGACATCCCCGTGCCGCCCTGGCCGCCGTCTGGCTCGCCACCCGGGCCCTCATGCTGTGGCTGCTCACCCTGCGCGCGTGGGACGCCGTGGGACGCGAGGTGTGGCAGCTCTACCA
Source organism: Streptomyces sp. NRRL B-3229 (assembly GCF_000719505.1). NCBI lineage: Bacteria > Bacillati > Actinomycetota > Actinomycetes > Kitasatosporales > Streptomycetaceae > Streptomyces > Streptomyces sp. NRRL B-3229. The sequence continues at coordinate 198,748 of NZ_JOGP01000012.1, forward strand.
CCACTGGTACGGCGTCCTCGCGCACGGCGCCTACCCCGTGCGCGACACGCTCTGGCAGTACCCGCCGGGCGCGGGACCGCTCCTCCTCTCGCCCGCGCTGCTGCCGGGCCTGACGTACTTCCAGGCCTTCGTCACCCTCACCCTCGCCGCCGACGCGGCCGTCGCCGTCGCGCTCACCCGCGCGGGCACCCGCCCCGGCCGCACCCTGCTCGGCGCCTGCGTCTGGATCGGCGGCCTGCCGCTCCTCCTGCACCTCCCGCTCGCCCGCTACGACGTCCAGGTCACCGCCCTCGCGGTGCTCGCCCTGCTGGCGTCGACGCGCTCCACGCGCGCGTGCGGAGCGCTCGCGGCACTCGGCGCCCTGGTCAAGGTGTGGCCGGTCCTGCTGCTCACGGGCCTCCCCCGGGGGCGGGCGACCCGGTCGGCCTGGACCGCGGCCGCGGTGACCGGCACGACGGTGCTCGCGCTCCTCGTGACCCTCTTCGACCACCCCTTCGCGTTCCTGCTCCAGCAGGGCGGCCGGGGCGTGCAGATCGAGTCCTTCGGCGGCACCCTCCTCGCCCTGGCACGGCACGCGGGCTGGCCGGGGGCGGTGCGGTACCGGTACGGGGCGCTGGAGTACACCGGGCCGTACGTCTCCACGGTCGCGCACGCCTCGCTCGCGCTGACGGTCGTGGCGCTCGGTCTGGTGCTGCTGTGGCGGGCCAGGGCCCGGCACTGGGGCGAGGCCACGCCGTACGACGCGGCCCTGTCGGCCGTACTGCTGTTCACCGTCACCAGCCGGGTGATCAGCCCGCAGTACATGATCTGGCTGCTGGGCCTGGCCGCCGTGTGCCTGACGTCCCGGCACACCACCCAGCGCCCGGTCGCCGCGCTGGTCGTGGCGGCGACGGCGGTCAGCGCCGTGGTGTTCCCGGTCCTGTACGACGAGGTCGCGGCCGCCACCTGGACGGGCTGCGCGCTGATGGTCCTGCGCAACGGACTCCTGGGCGCTGCCGCCGTGCTGTCCTTCACCCGCGTGTGGCGCTCGGCGACGGCCCCCCGGCCCGTCGCCGGCGTGCGTACGCCCGAGCCCGAGCGCCTGCTTCACTGATACGCGGACACGGGGCAACCGACGAGGGGACGGCCGTACATGACCTGGCTGATCACCGGCGGCGCCGGCTACATCGGGGTGCACGTCGTGAGGGCGATGACCGGGGCGGGCGAGCAGGCGGTCGTGTACGACGACCTGTCCACCGGCATCGCCGAGCGGGTGCCGGACGGCGTGCCGCTGGTGGTGGGCTCCACGCTGGACGCCGAACGGGTCGCGCACACCCTCGCCGACCACGAGGTCACGGGGGTGGTCCACCTCGCGGCGAAGAAACAGGTGGGCGAGTCCGTGGACCGGCCCCTGCACTACTACCGGGAGAACGTCGAGGGCCTGCGCGTCCTCCTGGAGGCGGTGACGACCGCGCGGGTCCCCTCCTTCGTCTTCTCGTCCTCGGCGGCCGTCTACGGCACGCCCGACGTCCCGCTGGTGACCGAGCTGACCCCGTGCGCGCCGATGTCCCCGTACGGCGAGACCAAGCTGGCCGGGGAGTGGCTGGTCCGTGCCACGGGCCGCGCGACGGGCCTGTCCACGGCGTCCCTGCGCTACTTCAACGTGGCGGGCGCCGCGGCCCCCGAGCTGGCCGACACGGGCGTCTTCAACCTGATCCCGATGGTCTTCGAGAAGCTCACGGAGAACGCCGCCCCCCGCATCTTCGGCGACGACTACGACACCCCCGACGGCACCTGCGTGCGTGACTACATCCACGTCAGCGACCTCGCCGAGGCCCATGTGGCCGCCGCGCGCGCCCTCCAGGCCTCCCCCGGCCGTGACCTCACCGTCAACATCGGGCGCGGCGAGGGCGTCTCCGTGCGCGAGATGATCGACCGCATCAACGCCCTCACCGGGTACGACCGCCCCCCGGCCGTCGCCCCCCGCCGCCCCGGTGACCCGGCCCTGGTCGTGGCCTCCTGCGAGCTGGCGGCGACCGAACTCGGCTGGAAGGCCAAGCACGACGTCCAGGACATGATCACTTCGGCCTGGGACGGCTGGGTTCGGCTGCATCCGGGGGCGGGGCGGACACCGTCCGGGCGGGGACCGGCTCACTGAAAGGGGCGGCCGCCGCGGGCAGTCGGACGGTGACGCGGAGGCCGCCGGTCCGGAGTGGGGCGAGCGTGAGCGTGCCGTCGTGCGCCTCGGTGATGGTCCTGGCGATGGCCAGGCCCAGGCCGACGCCCGCCTGGTCGGTGTGGACGCGTTCGGTACCGCGCCGGAAGGGCTCGGTGAGCGTCGCGACCAGGTGGGGGGCGAGCTGGTCACCGGTGTTTTCGACGGTGAGCAGCGTGGTCCCGTCACGGACGCGGGTGTGGATCCGGACCGTGCCCTGTTCCGGCAGGTTGTGGACGATCGCGTTGTGCACCAGGTTGGTCGTGAGTTGCAGCAGGAGCGCGGGTGAACCGTTCGCGAGGGCTAGGTCGCCGCCGGTCTCCAGGGTGACACCGCGTCTCTCCGCGAGCGGGTGGAGCGTTTCGGCCGCCTCCTCCGCGACGAGGGACAGGTCGACGTGCTCCCGGGCGAAGGACCGCTGGTTGGCCCGGCTGAGCAGGAGCAGCGCCTCGGTGAGGTCGATGGCCCGGGTGTTGACGGTGTGGAGGCGGTCGACGAGCTCGCCGGGGTCGTGGTGCGGATCGGCGCGGGCCACGTCGATGAGCGTCTTCGAGATCGCCAGCGGGGTGCGCAGCTCGTGCGAGGCGTTGGCGGCGAACCTCTGCTGCTCCTCCACGTGCGCTTCCAGGCGGCCGAGCATCGTGTCGAAGGCGTCGGCGAGCTCGCTGAACTCGTCCTTGCGGCCCGGCAGCCTGACCCGGTGGGACAGCGATCCTTCCGCGGCCGTGCGGGTGGCGTGGGTGATGCGGTCCAAGGGGGCCAGCATGCGTCCGGCGAGCACCCACCCTCCCAGCAGGCCGAACACCAGGAGGAACACCATGACCCCGCCCGCGACGGGGGCGAACCCCTCCACGAAGAGGGTGCCCGGAGTCTCGCGCACCGCCCCCGCCTCATTGGTCTGCAACCACCCCTGCCGCAGGAGGAAGACCCCCACGGCGACGAGCAGCAGAACACCGGCGAGCATCAGGAACCCGGCGTAGCTGAGGGTGAGTCTGAACCGGACGCTGAGGCCGGGCGGCCTATCCACGGTCACCACCACGCTCGACCACCACGACACGCATGCCTCGACGCTAAGAGCCGGCACATGTCGTCCGCGTATCGAAAATCGCATACGCGCCGGCAACACCCGGCCGTCTTCACTTCCGGTATGTCTCGAACCCAGCCCTCAGCACCCGCAACGCCCGGTCGGGTTCGCCGACTCCTCGACGAGGTCCGGCCGGCCGTCGTACCGGCGAAGCAGCGGCGGCCCGCGGGCGGATCCCGGCTGCCCGAGGAAGACTCTGGGCTGACCGAGGGAAACTCCGGGCTGTCCGAGGGAGACTCCCGGCAGCCCGAGGGCGGCTCCCGGCCCGGTCCGTGGCGGCGCGGCCGTGTCCTCACGGGGTGCGCGCTGCTGCTCGGGCTGCTGCTGGCGCTGCACGGGACGCTCACGGACCGCGCCGGTCTCGGCAGTCTGGTGGAGACCTTCCTGCCGTGGTTCGGCCTGTTCGTGCCGGTACTGCTGGCCGGAGCCCTGCTGCGCCGCTCCGCCGCCGCACTCGTCGCGCTGCTGCTGCCGGTCACGATGTGGCTGCACCTCTTCGGCGGGCTGCTCGGCGACCGGTCCCAGGCGGGCGGTGACCTCACCGTGGTCAGCCACAACGTCGCCGCGGAGAACCGCGATCCGGCCGGCACCGCCCGCGAACTGGCCGCCTCCGGCGCGGATCTGCTGGCGTTGGAGGAGCTCACCGACCGGGCCAGGGGGACGTACGAGAAGGCGCTCGCGAAGGCGTACCCGCACCACGTCGTGCGGGGCACGGTCGGGCTGTGGAGCAGGCTGCCGCTGTCGGACACCCGGTCGGTCGACGTCCTGCGGGGCATGGCCGGACCGCTGGCCGAGACCCTGCGGCCCGAGGACATGCCGGTGGAACCGCCCCGTGCGCTGCGCACCACGGTGGCCACCGAGAAGGGGCCCCTGGCGGTGTACGTGGCGCATCTGGGGTCCGTGCGGGTAACGGCCGGGTCCGGTTTCTGGACGGACTCACGGGACGCGGGCGTGACCAAGCTCGCCGCGGCCGTCGCCGCCGGGCACGACAAGCGGGTCCTGGTGCTCGGTGACTTCAACGGCACCACGGACGACCGGGCCTTCGACGGCCTCACCTCCCGGCTGCGCTCGGCTCAGGACGTGGCCGGGGCCGGGTTCGGCTTCAGCTGGCCCGCGAGCTTCCCGGTCGCGCGGATCGACCAGATCCTGGTCCGCGGGGTGGAGCCGAGGAGCGCGTGGCTGCTGCCGGCGACGGGGAGCGACCATCTGCCGGTGGCGGCGCGGATCAGCTGGTGACGCAGTTGGTGACTTGTGGGGGCGGGTCGGCGGTGCTGGCGCGGGGCGGCGGTGCGGGAGTGGGGCGCCGGGGCGGGAGTGGGGCGCCGGGGCGGCGGTGCTGACATATCGTCGGCGTATCAGGAACCCCATACGCCCGGGCAACACACCGCCGCCTTGACTGGTCGTATGTCGATCGAACCAGCACCGGGACCAGTCGGGAACCTCGTCGTCAGGCCGATCAGCGCGGCCGATCATCTGGCGTTCGTGCGGGCCCAGCGGTCGGTGAGCTTCTTGCAGACCCCCGCGTGGGGCCGCGTCAAGACGGAGTGGCGCAGCGAGTCCCTGGGCTGGTTCGACGGCCCGCGCCTGGTCGGAGCGGGGCTCGTCCTGTACCGGCCGGTGCCGCGGCTCGACCGGTTCACCCTGGCGTATCTGCCGGAGGGCCCGGTCATCGACTGGGGCGGCGAGCTCGGCGGGTGGCTCGACCCGCTGGCGGCCCGGCTCAGGTCACGGGGCGCGTTCGCGATCCGGCTGGGCCCGCCGGTGGTGACCGACACGTGGAGCGCCGCACAGGTCAAGGAGGGGCTCGCCGATCCGGGCGCAGGGCGGCTGACCGACCTGCCCGGCCGGCGCGATCCGGTCGGCACCCGCGTGAGCAGCGGGCTCGAGGCCGCGGGCTGGCTGCCGCAGAGCCCGCAGGACGGATTCGGGGTGGGGCATCCGCAGTTCAAGTACGAGGTGCCGCTGGCCGGCCGGACCGAGGACGAGCTGCTCGGGGCCATGAACCAGCAGTGGCGCCGCAACATCAAGAAGGCGGCCAAGGAGGGCGTCGAGGTCTCGGTCGGCACAAGTGCCGACGACCTCAAGTCGTTTCACGACCTGTACGTCCACACCGCCGGGCGCGACGCCTTCACGCCCCGGCCGCTGCCCTACTTCGAGACCATGTTCGCGGTGCTGGGTGCCGAGGATCCCGGGCGGATCACGCTCTATCTGGCTCACCACCAGGGCGACTTGGTCGCCGCCACGGTCATGGTCCGCGTCGGCGCGCACGCGGTGTACGCCTACGGCGCCTCCGCCACCGCCAAGCGCGAGGTGCGCGGCTCCAACGCCTGTCAGTGGGCGATGATCCGCGCCGCGCTCGGCGCAGGCTGCGACGTCTACGACCTGCGCGGCATCACCTCCACCCTCGACGCCGACGACCCGCATGTGGGCCTGGTCCGCTTCAAGTCCGGCCTCGGCGGGCGGGCGGTCCGGTACGCCGGCGAGTGGGACCTGCCGCTGCGCCCGATGGTGTACCGGGCCTTCGACCTCTACATGCGGCGGCGCGGGCGCTGAGCCGTACCGGGCCCTTCAGTGCGTGGCGCCTACGGAAGCGCGGTGGCGACTTCGTCGAGACGGGCCCCGCGGGACGCCTTGACCAGGACCACGTCGCCTGTCGTGAGCCGACCCCGCAGCCACTCCACGGCCACGTCACGGTCGGCCAGGACCACCGCCCGCTCTCCCGCCCCGTCGGCGATCGGCCGGGCCGCCTCCCCCACGACGGCCACCACGTCGGCCCGGGCGGCGGCGTAGGCCCCGACAGCGCGGTGCTCGGCGTCGCTGTCGTCGCCGAGTTCGAGCATCGCGCCGAGTACGGCGATGCGGCGCCCGCCCTCGACGGCCGCCAGCGCGTCCAGGGCGGCGCGGACCGAGTCGGGATTGGCGTTGTAGGAGTCGTTGAGCAGCGTCGCCCCGCACACGAGGTCACGCGGCTCCATCCGCCAGGGCGACAGCGGGGCGGTTTCCAGTGCCGCCGCGGTGACGTCGAGGGGAACTCCGGCCGCGAGCGCCGCCGCCACGGCCGCAGACGCGTTGCTCACCTGGTGGGCGCCGATGTGCGGCAGCGTGACCTGCGCCGAGGCAGTACGGGTCCGCAGCGTGCAGGACGGCCGGCCGTACCGGTCGAGGACCAGGTCGAGAGCCCGTACGTCGGCGCGGGCCGCCCGGCCGAACGTCGACACCGGTCCGTCGGTGAGGGCGTGCATCGCGGCCACCCGGGGGTCGTCGGCGTTGAGGACGGCGGTGCCGCCGGGCGCGAGCCCCTGCACCAGTTCGCCCTTGGCGCGGGCGATGGCCGCGCGGGAACCGAACGCGCCGAGGTGGGCCACGCCGACGTGCAGGACGACACCGATGTCGGGCGCGACCAGGGCGGTGAGCGCGGCGATGTCGCCGACATGGCGGGCTCCCATCTCCAGGACGAGGAAACGGGTGTCGGCCCGGGTGCGCAGCATGGTGAGCGGCACACCGAGTTCGTTGTTGAGCGAGCCGGTGGTGGCGACCGTCGGCCCCGCGGCCGACAGCGCGGCCCCCAGCAGGTCCTTGGTGCCGGTCTTGCCCTGCGAGCCGGTCACACCGACGACGGTCAGCCCGTCGCGCAACCGGTCGACCACGTGGGCGGCGAGCCTCCGAAGCGCGCTGCGGACGTCCTCGACGACGACGGTGGGCAGCGGTGTGGGCCGGGAGCCGAGCACGGCCACCGCCCCGGACCGCCCGGCCTGTTCCGCGTAGTCATGGCCGTCGGCGTGCTCACCGGCGAAGGCGACGAAGAGGCCTCCTGGCTCGGCCCGCCGGCTGTCGAGCACGGCCGGCGCGGTGACGTTGACGAAGGTGTCGCCCTCCGCTTTCCCGCCGACGATTTCGGCGATCTCGCCGAGACCGAGGGGAATCACGCCGATTCCCTGGACATCACGCCTTGAGCAGTACGAGTCATAACTCCAGTGAAAGCAGGGGGACTTATCGCGGGCATATCGAAAACCCCATACGCTGCGGCAACGGCACACGGCGTTGGCTTAGGGCATGACCCACAGCAAAACGACCCGCATCACCGCGTACGGGTGCGGCCCGGAAGAAGCCGTTCTGTTCCGCGAGTTGGCGCCCGGCCTCGGTGTTCGCCCGGTGGTCACCGACGCACCGGTGACCGGTACCAATGCCGAACTGGCCGTCGGCAGCCGGTGCGTCAGTGTCGGCCACAAGTCGTCCGTCACACACGCCGCTTTGCGTTTCCTCGGCCGGGCCGGTGTGCGGTACGTCTCCACGCGGAGCATCGGCTGCAATCACATCGACGTGGAATACGCGGAGAGCATCGGGATCTCCGTCGGGAACGTCTCGTATTCGCCGGACAGTGTCGCCGACCACACGCTGATGCTCATGCTGATGGCGTTGCGGGACGCGAAATCCATCGTCCGCCGCACCGATGTGCACGATTACCGGCTGAGTGACATGCCCGGCAGGGAACTGCGCGATCTGACGGTCGGGGTGGTCGGGGCAGGCCGTATCGGCACGGCGGTCATGGACCGGTTGCGAGGGTTCGGGTCCCGCGTCCTGGTCCACGACCCGCGTCCCGTGGACCGCCCCGGCGCCGCCGTCGAGCACGTCCCGCTCGACGAACTGCTCCGGCGGAGCGACCTGGTCACGCTGCACGCGCCGCTCACCGCGGCCACGCGCCACCTGCTGGACCGGCGGCGCCTGGCACGACTGAAGGACGGGGCACTGATCGTCAACACCGGACGGGGCGCGCTCATCGACACCGAGGCCCTCGTCCGGGAGCTGGAGAGCGGCAGGCTGGGCGGCGCCGCGCTGGATGTCGTCGAGGGCGAGGAAGGCGTCTTCTACGCCGACCGCCGGTACCGGCCCATGCAGAGCAAAACGCTGTTGCGGTTGCAGGAGCTGCCGAACGCGCTCATCACCCCGCACACCGCCTACTACACGGATCACGCCCTGCGCGACACCGTGCGGAACTCCCTCACCAACTGCCTGTCATTCGAAAGCGGGAACCAGCATGCCTGAGCTGAAGGTCGGCATCATTTTCGGAGGCCGTTCCGAGGAACACCCCGTCTCCGTCAAGTCCGCGCGCGAGGTGGCCCGGAACCTCGATCCCGAGAAATACGAACCCGTCTGGATCGGGGTGACGAAGAACGGTTCCTGGAGGCTCTGCGACGGTCCCGGAGAAGGCTGGGAGAACGGCGACAGTCGCCCCGTCGCACTGTCGCCGGACGGCGGCACACACGGACTGCTCGTCCTCGATGACGGCGAGCAGGGGCGCTACGGCACGGTCCGACTGGACGTGGTGCTGCCCGTGCTGCACGGCCCGTTCGGCGAGGACGGCGCGGTGCAGGGTCTGCTGGAGCTCTCCGGAATTCCCTACGTCGGCTGCGACATCCAGAGTTCCGCCCTGTGCATGGACAAATCCCTTGCCTATGTCGTCGCCAGGAGCGCGGGAATCGCCACGCCGAATTTCTGGACCGTCAGCGCGGACGAGGCCGTCGATCCCGCCCGGCTCACCTATCCGGTCTTCGTGAAACCGGCCCGGTCGGGGTCCTCGTTCGGCGTCACCAAGGTGTCCCGGGAGGAGGAACTGCCGGACGCGATCCGGGCGGCCCGGCAGTACGACGCGAAGGTGCTGGTCGAAGAGGCCGTCGCCGGAAGCGAGATCGGCTGCGCGGTCCTCGGAGACGAGTCCGACCTGATCACCGGTGAGGTGGACCGCATCGCCCTCTCGCACGGATTCTTCCGGATCCATCAGGAGGACGCCCCGGAGACCGGTTCCGACAACTCGACGGCGATCGTCCCCGCCGACATACCGGAGGATGCGCGGGACCTCGTACGGGACACGGCCAAGGCCGTCTACCGCGCCCTCGGGTGCAGCGGTCTCGCACGGGTGGACCTGTTCCTCACAGAGGACGGCGACGTGGTCCTCAACGAGGTCAACACCTTCCCCGGCATGACCTCGTACAGCCGCTATCCGAGGATGATGGCGGCGGCGGGTCTGCCGCTCTCCGAAGTGATCGACCGCACGATCTCCCTCGCACTGACGAGGAAGACGCGATGAAGCCGTTGGCACCGGCGGAGGACGACTTCTTCTACGTGGACGAATGGGCGTCAGGAATTCGCTGGGACGCCAAGTACGCCACCTGGGACAACTTCACCGGCAAACCCGTGGACGGATACCTGGCCAATCGGATCGTCGGCACGAGAGCGCTGTGCGCGGCCCTGGAAAGGGCGCAGGAGAAAGCCGCGTCGGTGGGGTTCGGGCTGCTGCTCTGGGACGGCTATCGCCCTCAGCACGCCGTCGACTGCTTCGTGCGCTGGTCGCGACAGCCCGAGGACGGCCGTACGAAGTCGCGGCACTACCCCCGTATGGGACGGGCCGAGATGTTCGAGCAGGGATACGTGGCCGCCAGGTCGGGCCACAGCCGGGGCGGCACAGTCGACCTCACGCTCTACGACCTGGCCACGAACGAACTCGTCCCCATGGGCAGCGGCCACGACCTGATGGACCCGGTATCGCACCACGGCGCCCCGGGCATCGCGCCCGACGCGACACGGCACCGCCGGCACCTGCGCTCCCTCATGGAGGCCTGCGGATTCACCGCGTACGAGCGCGAGTGGTGGCATTACACCCTCGCCGACGAGCCGTACCCAGACACCTACTTCGACTTCCCGATCGCGTAGGGACACGGGAGGCCCGGCACAGCGCTCAGAGCGCCTTCAACGCCTCCGTGGTCGCGTGCGCCAGCGCCGCGAGGTAGCCCTTGGGCAGCTTGGGGCTGCGGATCACCACGGAACGCCAGTACAGCGGGCCCGAGATCAGGTCGAGGGCCAGTTCGTCGTTGAGGCCGGGCCGGATCTCACCGCGCTGCTCCGCCGCCACGATGATCTTGCTGGCGACGCCCTCCTGACCCTTCTGCAAGGCGTTCTGGAGGGCTTCGGCGATCTCGGGGTTACGGGCCGCCTCGGCCTGGAGGTCCGGGAGGATCTGCGAGGCCACGGGGTGCCGCAACGCCCTCGACGTGACCTCGTACAACATCCGCAGGTCGTCCTGGAGCGAGCCCGTGTCCGGCACCGGCAGGCCCATCACCGCGATCTCCGAGACGACGTCGAGGACCAGGTGCAGCTTGGAACGCCAGCGGCGGTAGACCGCGGTCTTGCCGACGCCCGCGCGGCGCGCGATGCCCTCGATCGACATCCGCGCGTACCCGACGGCCGCGAGCTCCTCGAAGACGGCCGCCCGAATGGCTTCCGTCACATCCTCGCGGAGAACGGCGGCTCCGGCCGGGGCGCGGCGGCGCGGACGGGTCTGCGGCGCGTCGGCGTTGGTCGTCATGCGGACCAGCATAGGGCGTAGCGACGAAACGGTCTCGTTCCGACGCGTACGGTTACGACGAAACGGTCGCGTTCCAACGTGTGAGGTCACGACGAAACGGTTGCGTTCCGACGCTCACTCGTCCTACGCTCACGTTGCGACGATACGGTCCCGTTCCGACGTAAGAGAACGTAAAGAGTCACGTAAGAAAACTTCGGGTGCCGGACCCACTCGCCGCACAAGCGCCACGCACCGACGCACCACCCCACCCCCCGAGTGAAAGCAGCGGATGTGAGCCAGGTCCTCGACACACCGCCCCCCACAGCGGCCCCGGCCGACGGCGACCTCGCGGCCCTTGCCGCCCGTCACGGCCTCGCCGTCAGCGGTGCCCGTCCCTCCCTGCCCGTGTACGTCCGAGAGCTGTGGGCGCGACGGCACTTCATCGCCGCGTTCGCCACCGCCAAGCTCACCGCGCAGTACAGCCAGGCGAAGCTGGGCCAGGTCTGGCAGGTGATGAACCCCCTGCTGAACGCGGCGGTCTACTTCTTCATCTTCGGCGTGCTGCTGGGCACCAAGAAGGGCGTGCCGGACTACATCCCGTTCCTGGTGACGGGCGTGTTCATCTGGACGTTCACCCAGAGCTCGATCCTGGCGGGCACCCGCGCCATCTCGGGCAACCTGGGCCTGGTGCGGGCGCTGCACTTCCCGCGGGCCGCGCTGCCGATCTCGTTCTGCCTCCAGCAGCTTCAGCAGCTGCTGTTCTCGATGGGCGCACTGGTCGTCATCCTGCTCTGCTTCGGCGTGGCGGTCAGCGCGTCCTGGCTGCTGGCGATCCCGGCGCTGGTCCTCCAGTTCACCTTCAACGCCGGCGTCTCCATGGTCATGGCGCGGATGGGCGCCAAGACCCCCGACATCGCCCAGCTGATGCCGTTCATCCTGCGCACGTGGATGTACGTCTCCGGCGTGATGTGGAGCATCGACAAGCTGGCCAAGGGCCATCACGGCTGGCCGCACTGGGTGGTCCCGGTCCTCCAGGCCAACCCGGCCGCCGTCTACATCGACCTGATGCGCTACGCCCTGATCGACAGCTTCCACTCCAGCCAGCTGCCGCACCACGTGTGGCCGATCGCGACGGGCTGGGCGCTGGTCGCCGGCATCGGCGGCTTCATCTACTTCTGGAAGGCTGAGGAGACGTACGGCCGTGGCTGACATCGAGAACGAGCTGATCCCCACCGTCGTCGTCGACGGCGTCGACATCGTCTACCGCGTCAACGGCACCGGCGCCGGCAAGGGCTCCGCCACCGCCGCCCTCAACCGCATGCTGCGCAAGGGCCAGGCCGAGAAGGCGGCGGGCGTCCGCAAGGTGCACGCCGTCAAGAACGTCTCCTTCGTCGCCTACAAGGGCGAGGCCATCGGCCTGATCGGCACCAACGGCTCCGGCAAGTCGACCCTGCTCAAGGCGGTCGCGGGCCTGCTCCCGGTGGAGAACGGCCGCATCTACACCGACGGCCAGCCCTCCCTGCTCGGCGTCAACGCGGCCCTGATGAACGACCTCACCGGCGAGCGCAACGTCTACCTCGGCGGCCTCGCCATGGGCATGTCCCGCGAGCAGGTCAGGGACCGCTACCAGGAGATCGTCGACTTCTCCGGCATCAACGAGAAGGGCGACTTCATCACCCTCCCGATGCGCACCTACTCCTCCGGCATGGCGGCCCGTCTGCGCTTCTCCATCGCCGCCGCCAAGGACCACGACGTGCTGCTGATCGACGAGGCGCTCGCGACCGGCGACCGCTCCTTCCAGAAGCGTTCTGAGGACCGGATCCGCGAACTGCGCAAGCACGCGGGCACGGTGTTCCTGGTCAGCCACAGCAACAAGTCCATCCGCGACACCTGCGATCGCGTCCTGTGGCTGGAGCGCGGTGAACTGCGCATGGACGGCCCGACCGACGAGGTCCTGGCCGCCTACGAGGACTTCACGGGCGGCCCGGACAAGGACAGGGCCAAGCCGCAGCCGAAGGTCGCGGCCTGACGTCACGGCCGAAGGTCGCGGCCTGACGTCACAGCCGAAGGTCGCGGCCTGACGTCACAGCCGAAGGTCGCGGCCTGACGTCACAGCCGAAGGGCGCGGACGAGGGCGCCCGGGACTCGACGGTCCCGGGCGCCCTCATCGTCGTAGGCCCGAAGAAGGGGCCGTAGGCCTTACGAGTGCCGCATGTCTTACGAGTGCTGGCGCAGCAGCGTCCTCATCGTGCGCATCGCCACCGAGAGGTTGGCGAGGTCGAAGGAGTCCGAGCTCTGGATCTCCTCCAGGGTGACGCGCGCCCGGCCGAGGATGGGGGCGTTCTTCTCCTCCCAGGCCTTGAAGCGCTGGTCGGGGGTCGAGGTGCCGTTGCCCACCGCGAGCACGTCGGCCGTCAGCGCGGAGTGGGCCGCGTAAAGGTCCTCGCGGATCGACGCGCGGGCCATGGACTGCCAGCGGTCGGCACGCGGGAGCTCGATGATGCGGTCCATGAGCTGGGTGATGTGGAGGCGGTCGGCGAGGTCGTAGTACACCTCGGCGACATCCATCGGGTCGCGGCCCATGCGGTCGGCCACCGAGACGATGTCCAGCGCCGGGAAGGCGGAGGAGAACCCGGCCACGCGCGTGGCGAGTTCGTCCGGGACACCGGCGCCGCTCAGCTCGTCGTAGATCTTCTGGTACCACTCCAGATCCGCGCCCCGCAGCAGCTTCGGCAGCTGCGACCACACCAGTTCGACGCGGTCGCCGAAGAACTCGACGGTCTCGGCGAGCTGGAGCGGCTGCGGCCGGTTGTTGAGCAGCCAGCGCGTACCGCGTTCGACCAGGCGCCGCGAGTGCAGCCGGATCCGGGTCAGTACGGCGGCCTCGACCCGGTTGTCGAGCGCCTCGACGCCGTCCCACACCACGCCGGAGCGGAAGATGGCGCGGGCCACGGTCTGCGCCCGGACGATCTCCTCCAGGGAGGCGCCGGTCTCCTCGCGCAGGCGGTGCAGATAGGTCGTACCGCCGGTGTTGACGGTGTCGTTGACCAGGACGGTCGTGGTGATCTCGCGGTGCAGCGGGTGGCTGTCGATGTGCTCGGAGAACTTCTCGTGCAGCGCGGTCGGGAAGTACGCGTGCAGCAGGGTGCGCAGGTACGGGTCGTCCGGCAGGCCGGTGTGCAGGAGCTCGTCGGCGACCGTGATCTTCGTGTACGCCAGCAGGACGGCGGTCTCCGGGCCGGTCAGGCCCTGTCCCTGGGCGAGGCGTTCGCGGATCTGGCGGTCGGTGGGCAGGAACTCCAGGGCCCGGTCGAGGTGGCCCTCGCGCACCAGGTGCTTCATGAAGCGCTGCTGGGCGTGGAGCATGTCCTTGGACTGGGCGAGCGCGTTGGCGATGGCGGTGTTCTGCGCGTAGTTGTTGCGCAGCACCAGGCGGCCGACCTCGTCGGTCATCTCGGCGAGCAGCTTGTTGCGCTGCTTGACGGTCATGTCGCCTTCGGTGACCAGGCCGTTGAGCAGGATCTTGATGTTCACCTCGTGGTCGGAGGTGTCCACGCCGGCGCTGTTGTCGATGGCGTCGGTGTTGATCTTGCCGCCGTGCAGCGCGAACTCGATGCGGCCGAGCTGGGTCAGGCCCAGGTTGCCGCCCTCTCCGACGACCTTGACGCGCAGGTCGGCGCCGTCGACGCGGATCGGGTCGTTGGCCTTGTCGCCGACGTCCGCGTGGGTCTCGGTGGAGGCCTTCACATAGGTGCCGATGCCGCCGTTCCACAGCAGGTCCACCGGCGCCTGGAGGATCGCCCTCATCAGGTCGGCCGGGGTCATCTTGGTGACCTTGTCCTCGATGCCGAGGGCCTCGCGGATGTGGGCGTTGACCGGGATGGACTTGGCGGTACGGGGGAAGACGCCGCCGCCGGTCGAGATCAGGTCGGCGTTGTAGTCCTCCCAGCTCGACCTCGGCAGCTCGAAGATGCGGCGGCGCTCGGCGTAGGAGGTGGCCGCGTCGGGCTTCGGGTCGATGAAGATGTGCCGGTGGTCGAAGGCGGCGACCAGCCGGATGTGCTCACTCAGCAGCATGCCGTTGCCGAACACGTCACCGGACATGTCACCGATGCCGACCACGGTGAAGTCCTCGGACTGGGTGTCGAGGTCCAGCTCGCGGAAGTGCCGCTTGACGGACTCCCAGGCACCGCGGGCGGTGATGCCCATGCCCTTGTGGTCGTAGCCGGCCGAGCCACCGGAGGCGAAGGCGTCGCCGAGCCAGAAGTTGTACGACTCCGCGACCCCGTTGGCGATGTCGGAGAAGGTGGCGGTGCCCTTGTCGGCGGCGACGACCAGGTAGGTGTCGTCCTCGTCGTGCCGGACGACGTCCGCCGGGGGCACGACCTCGCCGGCGACCATGTTGTCGGTGATGTCGAGGAGCGCCGAGATGAACGTCTTGTAGCTGCCGATGCCCTCGGCCAGCCACGCGTCCCGGTCCACGCTCGGGTCCGGCAGCTGCTTGGCGACGAAGCCGCCCTTGGCGCCGACCGGCACGATGACGGTGTTCTTCACCATCTGCGCCTTGACGAGGCCGAGGATCTCGGTGCGGAAGTCCTCACGGCGGTCGGACCAGCGCAGGCCACCGCGCGCGACCTTGCCGAAGCGCAGGTGCACACCCTCGACACGCGGCGAGTAGACCCAGATCTCGAACGCCGGGCGCGGAGCCGGCAGGTCCGGGATGGCCTGCGGGTCGAACTTCATGGAGACGTAGTCGTGCGGCTTGCCGCCCGCGGCCTCCTGGAAGAAGTTGGTGCGCAGGGTCGCCTTGATGACGGTCAGGAAGGACCTGAGGATCCGGTCCTCGTCCAGGCTCGCGACCTGGTCGAGCGCCGCGTCGAGCTCCTCCAGGAGAGCGTCGACCAGTTCGTGGCCCGCGCGCTGGCGGTCCGGCGACATCCGCGCCTCGAACAGGGAGACGAGCAGCCGGGTGGTGTGGACGTTGTGGCGGAGGGTGTCCTCCATGTAGTCCTGCGAGAAGGTCGAGCCCGCCTGGCGCAGGTACTTGGCGTACGCCCGCAGGACCATCGCCTGACGCCAGCCGAGCCCGGCGCTCAGCACCAGGGCGTTGAAGCCGTCGTTCTCCGCCTTGCCGGTCCAGGTGGCGGCGAACGCCTCCTGGAAGCGCTCGCGGCCGTCGTCGCCGTGGTAGTCGCCGCCGTTCTGCGACGTGGGCATGCGCAGGCCGAAGTCGTAGATCCAGGCGACACTGCGGTCCGCGCACCGCAGTTCGTACGGCCGCTCGTCCGTGACCTCGACACCGAGCCGGGTCAGCACCGGAAGCACCGCGGACAGGGAGATCGCGTCGCCCTTGCGGTAGATCTTGAAGCGGCGCTCCTCGGGGGCGGCGCCGACCGGCTCGTACAGGCTCAGGGCGAAGTCGTGGTCCTCGTCCTCGGAGAGCTTCTCGATGTGGACGAGGTCGGCGACCGCGGAGCGCGGGGTGTGGTCGGCCTTGTAGCCCTCGGGGAAGGCGTTGCCGTAGTGGCGGATCAGCTCCGCGGCACGCTCCTCGCCGAGCTCGGCGTTGAGCGCCTCGGCGAAACCGTCGGCCCAGGAGCGGGCGGCCTCGACCAGGCGGGCCTCGATGCGCTCCTTGTCGCTGTCGCTGAGCTGCGGCAGCTCGGTGCCCTGCGGGACACGGACCACGAAGTGCAGCCGGGACAGGATCGACTCGGTGTTCCAGGCGGTGAAGTCGACGCTGATGCCGTCGAGTTCCTCCTTGAGGATGTCGATGATCCGCAGGCGCACACCGGTGGTGTAGCGGTCGCGGGGCAGGTAGACGAGGGCCGAGTAGTAGCGGCCGTACTCGTCCTGCCGCAGGTACAGGCGCAGCCGGCGCCGCTCCTGGAGGTACAGGACGGAGGTCGCGATGGACTCCAGCTCGTCGGCGGGGGTCTGGAAGAGCTCGTCGCGCGGGTAGGTCTCCAGGATCTGGAGCAGGTCACGGCCGTCGTGGCTGTGGGGCGAGAACCCGGCCCGCTCCAGCACTTCGTCCACCTTGCGCCGGATGACCGGAACCCGGCGCACCGATTCGGTGTACGCGGCGGAGGAGAACAGACCGAGGAAACGCCGCTCGCCGATGACATTGCCGTCCGCGTCGAACTTCTTGACGCCGATGTAGTCGAGGTACGACGGCCGGTGCACGGTCGCCCGGCTGTTGGCCTTGGTCAGCACGAGCAGGTTGTGCTCACGGGCCTTGGCGCGGGCGTCGGCGGGCAGCCGCTCGAAGGACGGGCTGACCGGGTGGCCCTCCTCCCCGGCGTGGTGCGGGTCGGAGCGCAGGATGCCGAGGCCGGTGCCGGGGACGGCCGCGAGGGAGTCGTCCTCGCGCAGCTGGTACTCGCGGTAGCCGAGGAAGGTGAAGTGGTCGGCGGCCAGCCAGCGCAGCAGCTCGCGGGCCTCCTCGATCTCGCTGTCGCGCAGATCGGTGGCGACGGGCTCGGCGGGCAGCTCGTCTGCCATCCGCAGGGCCGCGTCCCGCATCTTCTCCCAGTCCTCGACGGCCTCACGGACGTCGGACAGCACACGCAGCAGGTCGTTGGTGATCTGCTTCAGGTCGGAGCGGTCGGTCTCGCGGTCGATCTCGACATGGATCCAGGACTCGGTGTGCGCGTCGTGCGGGAGATCCCGGGCGGCCGGCGGAACGGTGAGGATCTCGATCAGCTTGCCGGTGACGTCGCGGCGGACGACGACCTGGGGGTGGATCACGACATGGATGCCGCGTCCCTGCCGGGTCAGCTCGTTGGTGACGGAGTCGACGAGGAAGGGCATGTCGTCGGTGACGACCTCGACGACGGAGTGGGTGCACGTCCACCCGTTCTCCTCCACCGTCGGCGTGTGGACCCGCACATTGGCCGTACCCTGCGGGCGCGTCTCGCCCAGCCGGTAGTGGGAGAGCGCGGCGCCGTAGACGTCGATCGGGTCGCGGCCGGTGAGGTCTTCCGGGGCGGTGTGCAGGTAGTAGCGCTGGAGGAACGAGAGCACGGTCTCGCTGTCCGGGGTGTCCGGGGTGCGGGGAGTGTCCTCGTCGGTCGTCCCAGTCGGTAGGTGCCCCCCGACCGGGCTGTTCTCAGCTACCCGTGCAGCCCTTTCGAGCAGCTCGGCCTTTGCTTCGTCCAGCTTGGTCTGCATTGTCCTCTGACTCCTGTCGCGCGCCGTTGCGTGACGTAGAAGGAAGTACGGTCTCTTCTCCTGCGGCTCGACGCCACGGCCCGGGGTCTCCGGTCTGCTCCGACGCTATGCCGCAGGGTGAGATGAGCGGGGGGATATCAGCCATTCCCGACACGCTCGACGGGTGTGACGCTGCTCTCTGCCGCGTCGCTGACGAGGGTGTAAGCGGCGTCATGAGGGTCCTTGCGACCCCGTCCCGCCCGCGCGGACCAGCGGCCGCCGCCCGGCCACGGAGATGTTCCGTGCACACCGGGCGCAGGGCGGGAGCCACAGCGCCCCCGCGAACTATCGCGCTGATCACGCCACCAAGGCTATCGCTCCTTACAGGGGGGTCGTCATGAGCCGTATGTGTACAAAACCGGGGGTGGAAGTTTGACAGTCTGCACAGGGGCGGAACGGGCGAAGCCGTCGTAACAGGACACGCCGTCCGACGGGCCGTCCGCCGTCCAGCCGACCGTCCGCCCCTCCCCCGGAACGGGTCGCGAGCCCGTCCTCCGCTCCGCGCGGTCCCCGTTGATGCACACCCCCTTGGCAAGCCGGTCTCCTGGATGCACGTTGCCGACATGACAGCCAAAATCCTGATCGTCACCGGCGACGCGGCGGAGTCACTGGAAGTCCTGTACCCCTACCAGCGGCTCCGTGAGGAGGGCTACGACGTCCACATCGCGGCCCCCGCCCGCAAACAGCTCCGGTTCGTCGTCCACGACTTCGAGCCCGGCTTCGACACCTACACCGAGAAGCCCGGGTACACCTGGCCCGCCGACCTGGCTTTCGCCGAGGTCGACGCCGGCCAGTACGCCGCCCTCGTCATCCCCGGCGGCCGTGCCCCCGAGTACCTCCGCAACGACCCCGAACTCCGCAAGATCCTCAAGTCCTTCTTCGACGCGGACAAGCCGGTCGCCCAGATCTGCCACGGCCCCCTGCTCACCGCCGCGGTCGACGGCCTCCGCGGCCGCCGCGTCACGGCGTACCCGGCCCTGGAACCCGACATGCAGTCCGCCGGCGCGGCTTTCCAGGACGCCGAGGTGGTGGTCGACGGCACCCTGATCTCCTCCCGAGCCTGGCCGGACCACTCGGCGTGGATGAGGGAGTTCCTACGAGTACTCAGGGCGAAGGCACCGGTGACATAGGGGAGTCGAGGTCAGCGAAGGGCACAGCGGCACCGGCACCACATCACCCGGCACCCAACCCCCGGCACTCACCCGTCACGCCGCTATTCGCTCCGCCTCCGTTACCGCCTCAGCCAGGGTGTCCACCACCGGCACCCCCACGCCCTCAAGACTGGCCCTGCTGTGCGACCCGCCGGTGTACAGCACGGCCTGCGCCCCCACCCGCATCGCCGCCACAGCATCATCCGCGGCGTCCCCGATCACCACGGTCCGAGCCGCCTCCACCCCCACCAGCGCGGCGAGGTGCCGCTCCATGTGCTCCGCCTTGCTGCCCCCCGAAGGCCCGGTCCGCCCGTCCACCCGCAAAAAGTGCGCCTCGATCCCGAACCCGCGCACCAACGGCACCAGTTCGTCGTGCACGTACATGCTGAGGATCGACTGGCTGCGCCCGGCCGCTCCCCACCCCGTCAGCAGCTCCACCGCCCCGTCGGCCAGCCGGCACGCCACCCGGTGCTCGGCGTAGTACCGATGGAAGGTCTCGTCCATGACCTCCCACTCGGCATCGGTGGGCAGCCGCCCCAGCAACCGCTCGTAGAACTTCGGCACCGGCACGCAGTACAGCGCCCGGTACTGCTCCATCGTGATCGGCGCCAGCCCCAGCTCGCCGAACGCCGCGTTCGTCGCCCCGATGATCGCGTCATTGTCGTGGAACAGCGTGCCGTTCCAGTCCCAGACGATGTGCGCCCCTGTCAGCTTCCCCATGCCAAAAACGTACCCGCCCCCACTGACAATCAAGAGACCAGCAGGTCACAGCGGGGAGAACCGGCCGGAGAACGGGCTCAGCCGCCCCATCCGACCAGGTGGGGAATCTCCTGCGTCGCGTACCAGAGCAGCTCGTGGTCCTCGGCCCCGTCCACGACGAACTGCGCGTCGTCGTCCCCGCCGTCCGCCGCCGGCAGCGCGTCCACGGCGGCGGTGACGTCCTCCTCCGCGTCGTCCGAGTCGACATGGACCGCGGCGGCCTTGGCGAGCTTCACCGTCCCGGCGACCCGCACCTCTCCGAGCGCCGTGGGGTCCAGCGCCCGGTCGGGGTCAGCGACCGCCGCCCCGTCGGCCACGTCGACGGCCACCACGACCCGGCGCCGCACGGCCCCGGCGTCCGCCGCGAGCAGCCGCAGCGAGGCGAGCGCGGCCCGGTTCAGTGCCGCGTACTCCAGTTCCTCGATGTCGTCGGAGAGGTACCACTCACGCAGGGCGGGCGTGACGGCGTAGGCGAGGAGCGGCTCGGCCCCCAGCTCACCCGTCTTGTACGCCTCGGCGAGACCGGGGAGGGTCAGGGGGACGTAGACGCGCATGGCTGGCCGCTTTCGTGGTCGGGGAACGTGGTCGAAGGACGCGGGCGGAGGGGCTCCGCGAAGGCCTTCAGGATACGTGCGGGCGTCCCCTTTCGAGTCCCTGCCCGGGCTCCGTGAAGCGTCCACCCCCGTCCCGGAATTCACCCGGCCCGCTCCCGGGATCATGGGCCTCCACCCCCTCGCATCACCCTGATAGGTGAAGATTCCGGCCGTCCGACCCGGCTCTCGGCTTCCTTGCCGTCGTGACCCGCGGCCCCGTACAAGATCCCCAAGCACGAAGTTACCGCCCGGTACTTTCCGGGCTCGCAGAACGGGGATCCCATGAACAAGGTCATGACCAGGGCCCAGCACCGCCCCGGCACCCGCCCGCCGGCCCGCCACGACTCCCGCCGCCCCGCCGGCGGCCCACCGCGCACACCCGGCGGCAGCACCCCCCGTACGTCCCCCGGCGACGGCCGCCCACCGGGCTCCCCCGGCCACGGCACCCGCCCCCGCACGAGGCCCACGGACAGCCGCCCCCAGGGCACCCCCACCCGAACCGGCACGCCGCCCACCACCCGCCTCACCGCCACTCCGGACACCACCCGCCTCACGGCTACTCCGGACACCACCCGCCTCGCGGCCACTCCGGACACCACCCGCCTCGCGGCCACTCCGGACACCACCTCCGACGCCGGCCCGGACGTCCCCACGGACCTCATCCCTCTCGTTCCGCCCCAGACCCCCCGCCGACCCCACGTCCCCGTTTCCCAACCCCGTCTCGTCCCTCAACCCCGTCTCGTCCCCCAACCCCGTCCCACCGATCTCTTCGCCGACCTCCTCCTCGCCGTCCTGAGCGGTCAGCGCCCCGTCCACTCGATGCTCCGGCACACCGCGGGCCGCGCCTACGACGAACTGGCCTGGCTGGCCGAACGCGGCCCCCTGCGCACCCGCGGCTCCCGCCCCGTCGTCCGCGACATCGGCTACTACGTCCCCCGCCAGGGCGCCGTGGAGGCCTTCGCCCGCATCGGCGCCGGCGACCAGTTGCGCGCCATGGCCTTCCGCCTGGAACAGGGCCAGGACCTCCGCTGGCGCTGCACCGCGGTCGAACTGGGCGGCCCCCGAGCTCCCCGCCCGGACGACGACTGACGGCCGCGGAGAGACCCCGAGAAGCCCTTGAAAGCACCCAGGGGCCTCCGATCGCCCCCGATGGGCCCCGGCAGCCGCCCCCTCACGCCTACCGCGCGCCCCATCGCACGCCGAAGGGCCGGGCACCCTCAGGTGACCCGGCCCTTCCACCGCCACAGCGCCCAGGCGCCGCGGCGTCAGACAGATCTACTTCTTGCGCCGCCCCCGGCCGCGGGACTGCTTCCTGCGCTCCGCGCGCGTGAGGCCGTCCGCCTCGGAGCGCACCGGCTCGTCGTCGTCGGCGAACTCGCCCTCGACGACACCGCCCTCGCCGTCCACGGTCGGCGCGGAGAAGTGCAGGTCCCGGCGCTGCGGAGCGTCGAGTCCCTTGGCCCGGATCTCCGGACGCGCACCGGCCTGCGCGGGCACCGCGTCCTTCTTGTCGAGCGATGGCGCGGCGTCCTCGACGGGGACCTCCTCGACCTGCTGCTCGACCTGGACCTCCAGGTTGAACAGGTAGCCGACGGACTCCTCCTTGATGCCCTCCATCATGGCGGTGAACATGTCGAAGCCCTCGCGCTGGTACTCGACCAGCGGGTCCTTCTGGGCCATCGCGCGCAGGCCGATGCCCTCCTGGAGGTAGTCCATCTCGTAGAGGTGCTCGCGCCACTTGCGGTCCAGGACCGACAGCACGACCCGGCGCTCCAGCTCACGCATGATCTCGGAGCCGAGCTGCGCCTCGCGCGCCTCGTACTGCTCGTGGATGTCGTCCTTGATGGACTCGGAGATGTACTCGGCGGTCAGACCCGCGCGGTCGCCCGCCGCGTCCTCCAGCTCCTCGACGGTGATCTTCACCGGGTAGAGCTGCTTGAAGGCGCCCCACAGCCGGTCGAGGTCCCAGTCCTCGGCGAAGCCCTCGGCGGTCTCCGCCGCGACGTACGCGTCGATGGTGTCGTCCATGAAGTGGACGATCTGCTCCTGGAGGTCCTCGCCCTCCAGGACGCGGCGGCGCTCGCCGTAGATGACCTCGCGCTGCCGGTTGAGGACCTCGTCGTACTTCAGGACGTTCTTGCGGGTCTCGAAGTTCTGCTGCTCGACCTGCGACTGGGCGGACGCGATCGCGCGCGTGACCATCTTGTTCTCGATCGGCACGTCGTCGGGGACGTTCGCCATCGACATCACGCGCTCGACCATCTGGGCCTTGAACAGGCGCATCAGGTCGTCGCCGAGCGACAGGTAGAAGCGGGACTCGCCCGGGTCGCCCTGACGGCCGGAACGACCGCGCAGCTGGTTGTCGATACGGCGCGACTCGTGCCGCTCGGTGCCGAGCACGTAGAGGCCGCCGAGCGCCTCGACCTCTTCCTTCTCGGCCTTGACGGCCTGCTCGGCCTTCTCCAGGGCGGCGGGCAGGGCCTGCGCCCACTCCTCGATGTGCTCCTCGGGGTCGAGGCCGCGCTGGCGCAGCTCCGCGTCGGCGAGGTCCTCGGGGTTGCCGCCGAGCTTGATGTCGGTACCGCGGCCGGCCATGTTCGTGGCGACGGTGACGGCGCCCCTGCGGCCGGCCTGGGCGACGATCGTCGCCTCCCGGTCGTGCTGCTTCGCGTTCAGCACCTCGTGCTGGACGCCGCGCTTGGACAGCTGCTGCGAGAGGTACTCGGACTTCTCGACCGAGGTGGTGCCGACGAGGATCGGCTGGCCCTTCTCGTGCTTCTCGACGATGTCGTCGACGACCGCCTCGAACTTCGCGACCTCGGTGCGGTAGATCAGGTCCGACTGGTCCTTGCGGATCATCGGCCGGTTCGTCGGGATCGGCACCACGCCGAGCTTGTAGATCTGGTGGAACTCGGCGGCCTCGGTCATCGCCGTACCGGTCATGCCGCACAGACCGGGCTGTTCCTTGCCGTTGTGGTCGTGACGCTTGTACAGGCGGAAGAAGTTCTGGAGGGTGATCGTGGCAAGGGTCTGGTTCTCGTCCTTGATGTCCACCCCCTCCTTCGCCTCGATCGCCTGGTGCATGCCCTCGTTGTAACGGCGGCCGGCGAGGATACGGCCGGTGTGCTCGTCGACGATCATGACTTCGCCGTCCATGACGACGTAGTCCTTGTCCTTCTTGAAGAGCTCCTTCGCCTTGATGGCGTTGTTCAGGTAGCCCACCAGAGGGGTGTTCACCGACTCGTAGAGGTTGTCGATGCCCAGCCAGTCCTCGACCTTGCTGACGCCGGACTCGTGGATGGCGACCGTGCGCTTCTTCTCGTCGACCTCGTAGTCGCCGGTCTCCTCGATGCCCTTGAGGGGGTTGCCCGCCTCGCCCTTCTTCAGGCGCAGGACCAGCTTGGCGAAGTCGCCGTACCACTTGGTGGCCTGGTCGGCCGGGCCGGAGATGATCAGCGGCGTACGGGCCTCGTCGACCAGGATGGAGTCGACCTCGTCGACGATGGCGAAGTTGTGGCCGCGCTGGACGAGTTCGTCCTGGGACCACGCCATGTTGTCGCGCAGGTAGTCGAAGCCGAACTCGTTGTTCGTGCCGTAGGTGATGTCGCACGCGTACTGCTCACGGCGCTGGGCCGGCGTCATGTTGGCGAGGATGCAACCGACGCTCAGGCCCAGGAACTTGTGGACGCGGCCCATCATCTCGGAGTCGCGCTCGGCCAGGTAGTCGTTGACCGTGATGAGGTGAACGCCCTTGCCGGAGATCGCGTTCAGGTACGCCGGCAGGGTGCCGACGAGGGTCTTGCCCTCACCGGTCTTCATCTCGGCGACGTAGCCGAGGTGCAGGGCCGCGCCGCCCATGATCTGCACGTCGTAGTGACGCTGACCGAGGGCGCGCTTGGCACCTTCGCGCACGGTGGCGAACGCCTCGGGCATCAGGTCGTCCAGGCTCTCACCGTCGGCGTACCGCTGCTTGTACTCCTCGGTGAGGGCACGCAGCTCGGCGTCGGAGAGGTCGACGAAGTCCTCTTCGATGGAGTTGACCTGGTCCGCGATGCGGTGCAGCTTGCGCAGGATCTTGCCTTCGCCTGCACGCATGATCTTCGAGAGGACGGACACGGGGGTTGGTCTCCTTGCCGGTCGGGCCTGGGACGGTCGGTTTCCATTTCACTTACTGAGCAACGGCCATCGTATGCGAGGACACCGCCAGGCCGGGAGGCCTGCCGGGTACGCCGACTGTCAGCATCTTCAAATCTGCTTCAAAGGTGACAACGGACGGGGAACGCCGATGGTGCCGCGCCCCGCTCATGAATTGCGCGAATTGTGATGGCCCGCTCACTCACAGCAAAACTGATGGCGCCTTCACCGAACACCTGAGCAGAATCAGCCGATGGACTCCGTCACCCTCACTACCGACCGCCTGCTGCTGCGCACGCCCGGCCCGCAGGACACCGAGACCGTGTTCGCCGCCGTCCAGGATCCCGACATCCTGCGCTGGACGACCATCCCCTCGCCGTACCTGCCCGAGCACGCCCAGGGCTTCACCGAACAGCTGGTCCCGCAGGGCTGGGCGAACGGCACGATGTTCACCTGGGGTCTCTTCCTCCCCGAGGGGGAGGACCTGGTGGGCATGCTGGGTCTGACCATGCGGGGGCCGGCCATGGCCGAGATCGGCTACTGGGCCGTCAAGGAGCACCGCGGCAAGGGCTACGTCACCGAGGCCGTCCTCGCCGCCTCCCGCTGGGCCGTCACCGAGCTGTCCGTCGACCGCGTGGAGTGGCGCGCCGAAGTGGGCAACGAGCCCTCGCGCGCGGTGGCCGAGCGCGCCGGCTTCGTCGTCGAGGGCGTCATGCGCTCCGGAATCGCCCACCAGGGCATCCGCCGGGACTGCTGGATCGGCGCGCTGCTCCCCTCCGACCTGGGCCTGCCGTCGACCGCGCAGTACCTGCCGGCGACCCGGTGAACCCGCTCCACTGACCCCGCCCCGGCAAATCCGCAGGTCGCCTCGCACTGTCAGTGCCTGCCTCTATCGTTCGGACCCATGACGACCCCGCGTCCCACCACCGACCTCTCGGCCGACGAGGCCCGTCGTATCGCGCTGCGCGCCCAGGGCTTCCTCGGCTCTCCCGACCGGCGGGCCGGAGTCCGCGGCGTCCTCCGCCACCTGGGCGCGGTCCAGCTCGACACCATCTCGGTCCTCGCCCGCTCCCACGAACTGATCCCGTACGCCCGTCTCGGCGCGGTGGGCCGCAGAACGGTGGAGGACGCCTACTGGACCAGCGCCTCCCCCGGCGCGCCGCAGCCGCGCCCCCACGCCTTCGAGTACTGGTCGCACGCGGCCTGCATCCTCCCCATCGAGGAATGGCCCCACTTCGCCTTCCGCCGCCGCGCCTACCGGTCCCGCCCGCACTGGAACCACCAGCTCCCTGAAGGCACCTACGACCAGGTCGTCAAGCAGCTCCGCGCCGAAGGCCCCCTCACCGCCACGGAGTTGGGCGGCGCGAAGCGGACCAGCGAGTGGTGGGACTGGTCCGGCACCAAGGTCGCCGTCGAACGCGCCCTCATGTACGGCGAGGTGGTCTGCGTGGAGCGCCGCGGCTGGAAGCGGGTGTACGACCTCGCCGAGCGTGCCGTCCCCGCCGACCTGCTCCACGACGAGCTGGACGACACCGAGTGCGTACGCCGCCTGGTCCGTCTCGCGGGCCAGTCCCTGGGGGTCGGCACCCGCGCGGACATCGCCGACTACCACCGCCTGAAGGGCGAGCAGGTCGACGCGGTGATCGCCGACTCCGGCCTGGTACCGGTGACCGTCGAGGGCTGGGGCAAACCGGCCTGGGCCGACCCCGCGGCCCTGGAGACGCCCCCGCGCGGCCGCCACCGCACCACCCTGCTGTCCCCGTTCGACTCCCTGATCTGGGAACGCGCGCGTACGGAACGGATCTTCGGCTTCACCCACCGCCTGGAGGCCTATGTCCCCAAGCCCAAGCGGATTCACGGCTACTTCGCGATGCCGGTGCTGGCCGGTGGCCGTCTGGTCGGCCGCGTGGACCCGGCTCGCGAGGGCGGCACGCTGGTGGCCCGGCAGGTCACGCTGGACGGCCCGAAGGCGGTCCCGGCGGTGGCGCAGGCCCTGGCCGAGGCGGCGAGCTGGGTGGACTGCGCGGACGTACGTGTGGAGCGGGTGGACGCTCCGGAGCTCCGCGAGCCCCTCGTGAAGGCGCTAGCGGATCTCTAGGATCTTCTCGCGCATCGCGTAGACGACGGCCTCCATCCTGGAGTGCAGCTGGAGCTTCTCCAGGATGTTGCGCACATGGTTCTTCACGGTGTTCTCGGAGATGAACAACTCCTTGGCGATGTCACGGTTGTTCATCCCGGTGGCGACGAGCTTGAGGACTTCCAGCTCCCGGTCGGTCAGCCGCGGCGCGGGCACCAGCCGGCGCTCGTCGGTCCGCTGGATCATCGACTTGAACTCGGTGAGCAGCTTCGACGCCATGGAGGGGCTGATCTGCGACTGCCCGTCGGCCACCGCACGGATCGCGGTGGCGACCTCGTCCGTGGAGATCTCCTTGAGGAGGTATCCGGTCGCACCGGCCTTGATCGCCTCGTAGAGGTCGGCTTCCTCGTCGCTGATCGTCAGCATGATGATCTTCGCGCTGGGTGCCACCTCCTTGATGGAGGTGCAGGCCTCGATGCCGCCCCGCTTGGGCATCCGCACGTCCATCAGAACGATGTCCGGCAGCAGGTCGGCGGCCTTGTCCACGGCCTCCGCGCCATCGCCCGCCTCGCCGACGACCTGGATGTCCTCCTCGGCCGCGAGCACGATCTCCAGTCCCCGCCGGAAGAGCGCATGGTCGTCCACGACCAGGACCCGGATGGGCTCCTTGCGTGGAGAGCCCGCGTCCGCGCCCATGTCGTCGACGCCGTCGTCGGCGCCCGCGCCGCGCAGCGGTCCGAAGCTGTCCGCCATCGTTCCTCCCCCTGAAGGCTGTGGCTGGTTCGTGCCATCGCCAACCCAAGGCAACGACCCACCGGTTGGGCCGGTACGGCCATGATTTCATGCCCGGACGGCAGTGAGATGACAGAGCGAGGCGCGAAACGGTCGCACGCGGGTGCCCCTGGGGGCGCACACGCGCTCCAGGGGCACCCGTCAGCTGTCATCCGGGAGGGTCAGCTCCCCGTCGTGCCACCGGGCGCGGGAGAGTGTGCCCGGGCGACCATCGGGTCCGTGCTCAGGTGGATGACGCCGTAGTCGTAGGCGTGCCGCCGGTAGACGACACTCGGTTCCTTGGTCTCGGAGTCGACGAACAGATAGAAGTCGTGCCCGACCAGTTCCATCTCGTAGAGCGCCTGGTCGAGAGTCATCGGGGAGGCGACGTGGGTCTTCTCGCGGACGATCAGGGGGCCTTCGCCCTTGATCTCCAGCGAGCCGATCCTCTTGGTGGGTACGCCCTCCGGCTCGTCCTCGTGCACGGGGTGACCGTTGCCGTTGAGGGTCGCCGCGTCCGGAACGTGGTCCGGGACCTCGGCCGCCGTGAGCCGGCGTGCGCCGCGCCGCGTGTGGCGCTTGTCGTGCTGCTTGCGCAGCCTGGCGTCCAGCTTCTCCGCTGCCAGGTCGAGTGCCGCGTACGGGTCGCTGGCTGCCGCTTCCGCCCGGATCACCGGACCGCGGGAGCGGAGCGTGATCTCCACTCGGTCACAACGGTCGGCCTGTCGGGGGTTCGGCTCCTTGGACACCTCGACGTCGAGGCTGATCACCTTGCCATCGAGCTTCTGGATCTTCTCCAGCTTCAGCTTCTCGGCCACGTGCTTGCGGAACCGCTCGGGCACCTCGGTCTTGCGGCCCTTGACGACGATGTCCACGCAGAACTCCGTTCCCGGATCGCTCCGCCTCGATGCGGAGCATCTCCCTTTTGCACCAAGCTCCGGTGAGCCCCGGAACCTCGGACTCGGTGACTCCCACCTCCTCCCCCGCGGGCAAGATCTCCATTCCACCGGCGCGGGTGATGGTGGAAATCCCGCGGCACGGCATTCGGATTAGTGAGGTGTGGCCTGCGCCTTTCTCTCACAACCGAACATATCTCGCCCGGACGGATGTCGTCACCCTCTACCGCGGCGTACCTCCGTTCAGGTGAATTGGCCCTCTCACAACCTGCAACGATGCAACTTCACAGTCAGTTCCGGTTTATCTCGGAGGAATCCAGCGAGGCCGCGACCACAGCCGCGCAGATCAGGTCACGGACGCCACCGGCGCCCGCCGCCACCTGGCAGCGCTCCCGGGCCGTGTCCTCCTCGGTCCCTGCGATCATCCGGTCCCTCATGCCTTCCCGTGTTGCGGCCGTGTACACGACGCTCTCCCCGTCACTCCCGCATCCACCCACTCCCCGCACCTTGTGAGCCCCACCCGGCCCCTGCGTCCGTCCACTGTGGCTCCCACCTGCCCCGGGTTGCCCTGGAGCAAGCCACGCACTTGTCTCCGGCCGCCGTGACTCCTTCTGTCCTTGATCAGCGCGCTCATCCCTCACCCCCTGCCCGTGAACGTCCCGCGCATCCCTCGCCGCCCTCGCCCGCTCACGCCAGCCGTCAATGGCCGCCTGCGCGTCAGCGCTCCACCTCTCCGACTCCGACCGCCGACGACCTGTCTCCGCCCCCGACTCGGGCTGCCGCAGGCCGCCGTGCCCGCCCCGCTGGGCAGGTCCTCCGCCCACCCCCCGTTGCCGTTGATCACGGCTCCCGGCCGCCGTCTGTTCATCACGAGACCAAGCCTGTTGGCCACCAGGCACGGCCCACCCCTCGCGGACCCTGAGTCCGCGCTGTTCCCCACGAAGCCCAGCCCCCGCACCGCGGTACGCCAGCCCTTCCCCGTCCCTCGCCTCCCGTACCGCCCGAGCCGCCTCCGCCAAGGTCGCCCCGGTCGTCATCAGGTCGTCGACCAGCACGACCAGTCCTTCGGACAGCAGCCGTCCGCCGCCCGGCACCACGGTCAGCGCGCCGGCGAGGTTGTCCATCCGCTGCCGGGAGTTGAGTTCCGACTGGTCGGCCACGCCCCGCCGCTGCCGCAGTACGGCCACCACGCGCGCCGGCATCCCCGCCCGCCGCAGTTCTCCCGCCGCCGCGAGGGCGATCCGCCGGGCCGGGTCATGCCCCCGGGCCCGCACGGCCCGCCGCGCGGACGGCACAGGGACCAGCAGCACGCGCCCCCAGGCCGCTCCCTCGTCGCCCGTCTCACAAACCTCCCGCACCCCCGTCCACACAGCTCCCGCCAACGCCGAACCGAGCGGCCCCGCGAGCCCCAGGGCGCCCCGTTCCTTGTGCGCCAGCAGCACCGCCCGCACCGCATCCGCATACCGAGCCGCCGCATGCACGGCCGGCATTCCGGGCGGCTCCGGCACCGGTCGCACCCGGCGCGGTACGGCCCCGTCCAGGGCGGCACGGCACTCAGGACAGAGCGCCGTGCGAGGCCTCCCGCAGCCTCCGCACTCGGCCGGCAGCACCAGATCGGTGAGGTCCTGCCACCACCCCCGCATGCCCACCACTGTGCCAACACGGGAGCCGACCGACCACCCCTGTGGAAAACCCCTGTGGAAAACTCCGCCAGCTATCCGAACAGCAGTTCCCACATCAAATACCGACCCCATACAACGAATTGACCGGCCTCTCAGCGCTCCGCTATTCGGCCTCCGAAGGACGAGCACCTGGAATCCGCCCGTCGTCATCGAATCCGCCCCCACCACACACAGCAAAAGCGGCCACCTCCACCAGGGCCTCCCCCGGCAAAAGCAGCCGCTCCCTACAACACGCTCCCGCGAACGAGCCCCGTCACCGTGACCCTGTCACCGTGGCCCGGTCACCACGACCCCGTCAGCCGGGATACACCGGCGCCGTCCCGTCCGCATCCACCTTCTGCCACTGCGCCCCCGACGGCAGCCGCACGATCCCGTCCTCCGAGTACGCGGCCAACGGCACATCGTCGTCCTCCGACGCGGCGACCTCCTTCACGCCCGTCAGCGCGGCCGGCGGCGGCCCCTCGGGCGTGGACCCGTCGACCTGGACGTACCGCGTCTGCTGCACTCCGCCCTGCTCCCGCCCGACCACCACGAGCCTGCTGTCGCCGGCCCAGGACATGGTCGTGACCTCCTCCAGATCCGGAGTGGTGGAGCGCAGCTCCCGCACCGAGACGCTCCGCGCGTCGCCGACCTTTCCCTCGCGCTCGATCCGCCCGACGTACAGCGACTGCTTGCCGCCCTTCTGCACGACGAGCGCGACCCGCACCCCGTCCGCCGCCACCCGCAGGTCCTTGATCCGCCCGTCAAGCCCGGGAGTCTCCACCTTCAGCGGTTTGCCCGCGCCCTCCTTGAACAGCAGCAGGCGCGGATCGGCGGGATTGCGGTCGGCCACCCACAGGTCGCCCTCGATGTCCCAACTAGGCGTGGTCAGCCGGTCCTCGGCCGCCTTGCCGCTGCTGACCAGCACCGGGTCCCCGAGCGACCCGCCCGACACCAGCGATCCGACGTACAGCGACCTGCCGTCGAGAGAGACACCGGCGGCCATGTGCTCGTCCCGCGAGACGGCCACGGACCGCAGGTCCTTGTCGCCGTCGCCGAGCGCCCCGGGCACCGGGGCCGGCTCGGCCTTCATGTCGCCGCCGGCCGGAACCGCGGGCATCCGTACCAGCCGGTGCTCACCGTTCACGAAGTACAGGGACACCGGCTTCTCCACCGAGCCGCGCTGGGCGACGCCGTTGGCATCGTCCCCGTCAGCGGAGCACAACGGCCTGCGGTCGGCCTGTACTTCGACCGTGTCCACGGCCGGCGCGAGGTTCTGCAAGGTGAACAGCAGTTGAGCCGCCATGGCTCGGCACCGGTCCGAACTGACGTGCCCGGCCTTGTCGTTGAGCGGCACGGTCAGCGCACCCCGGTCGTCGGGGGTCAGCGACGAGGTCCCCTTCTGGAGGGCGGTGCCTGTGGGAAAACTCGTCCTGACGACGGGGTCGAGCCACCGCGTCGGCCCGTTGAGCAGGGAGCGCACCACCTGTGTCACGGGATCCACCCGCTCACGCACGTACACCGGGTCGGCGACGGCCACCGTCTGCGGAACGGCCGGCGCCTTGGCCTCCGAAGCGAAGTAGTACTTGTTGACGGCCACGTAGTTGCGCTGGAAGTCCGACTTCCCCATCACGACACCCTGGGGAGGGGAGTCGATCCGCCACTGCTTGGTCTTCTTGTCCTGCACCAGGTGCACGCTCTCCCGGTACTGACCTGAGGTCGGCGCGTACGACTGCTGCGCGTCCACGACGGCCACCTTGGTGCCGATCAGCGTGAACCAGGTGCCGTCGGCCTGCTCCCGGTCGGCGGGCCGCACGATGTCGGCACCGGGCCCGTCGTCGAGCACCGTGGTGGAAAGGCCCGGCTCCCACTTCTTCTGCGCCGCCGGGGTCAGATACTTGCGGGCCGTCTCATAGTTGGGATCGTCGCTGGTCAGCGCCTCGAGAAAGCCCTGCACGATGTCGGTTGGCTCGGCGTCCTCCTGCGGCGGCATCGCGAAGACCCGCACCGGCGTGTCCTGCCGGGGCGTGGAGTCCACCCCGCGCAGATCACCGCTGTCCGGCATGGAGGCACACCCCGCCAGCAGTACGACCCCGCACGCGGCGTACGCCACCGCGCGCCCCGGCGTGCGCCGGCCGCTCCCCTCGCGGTCAGCGTCCACGGAAGGCCTCCCCCTGCTGTTCGTACGACTCCTGCGAGCCGTCGTTCGAACGGCTCGCGCCCTCACCGCCCTCCGCGGTGGACGTGCCGTCCTGCCGCCGCCCGTTCGCCGCGGGCCGCGGCACCACGCGCGAGCCGTTGCCGGGCAGCGCGGTCGGGTCGGCCGTGGGTGTCGCGGCGCCTGTCCGCGGCGCTATCGGATCCCGCGAGGTCACCTGGCCGCTCGTGGGCTGGACCGGCACGGTGGCCGCCTTGTCCGCGCCCCCGCGCGGCAGACCGGCGTCGTCCAGTCCACGGTTGCGTCGCGAGTCCTTGGGCTCCAGGGGTATCGGCGAGCCCCTGAGGGGCTCGTCGGCCGTCCTGGGCAGCGTCAGCCGGAACTGCGAACCGCCGCCCGGCTCACCCCACGCCTGCAACCAGCCGCCGTGCAGCCGCGCGTCCTCCAGGGCGATGGACAGCCCGAGGCCGGTCCCGCCGGTGGTACGCGCGCGTGCCGGGTCGGCCCGCCAGAAGCGGCTGAACACGCGGGTGGCCTCGCCGGGCTTGAGTCCGACGCCGTAGTCGCGCACCGCGACCGCGACCGCCCCGCCGGCCGCGGCCAGCTTGACGAGGACGTCCTTGCCCTCGCCGTGCTCGACGGCATTGACGACGAGATTGCGCAGCACCCGCTCGACCCGCCGGGCGTCGGCCTCCGCAACGACGGGCTGCTGATCACCGAGCACCCGGATCGTCGTGCCCTTGCGCTCGGCGAGCGGCTCGGCCCCGCCGACCACCCGCCGCACGACCTCCCTGAGGTCTATCGGCTCGGCCTCCAGCGCCGCCGCGCCCGCGTCGAAGCGACTGATCTCCAGCAGATCCGCGAGCAGCGTCTCGAACCGGTCCAGCTGGTCCGCGAGCAGTTCCGCAGACCGCGCGGTCATCGGATCGAAGTCCTCACGCGCGTCATGGATGACGTCCGCGGCCATCCGTACGGTCGTCAGCGGCGTCCGCAGCTCGTGCGACACGTCCGACACGAACCGCCGCTGCATCCGCGACAGGTCCTCCAACTGCTGGATCTTCAGCTGGAGGTTCTGCGCCATCTTGTTGAACGCCTCACCGAGGCGGGCGATGTCGTCCTCACCGGTGACCTTCATGCGCTCCTGGAGCCGCCCGGCGGACAACCGCTCCGCGATCCCGGCCGCCATCCGCACCGGCGTGACGACCTGCCGCACCACGAGCCAGGCGATGGCTCCGAGGAGAACGACGACGAAGAGCCCGGCGGTCGCCAGGGTGCCCTTGACCAGGCTGAGCGACTTCTCCTCCTGGGTGAGCGGGAAGAGGTAGTACAGCTGGTACGGGTCGCCGTTGGGGTCGTTGACCTGCTTGCCGATGACGAGGGCCGGCTGGGACTCCTCGCCGGTGTCGTAGGTGATGCGGGTGTAGCTCTGGGCGGCGGTCGTGCTCTGGTCGACCTTGGCGCGCAGCGCCTCGGGGACGCTGGCCGTCGGGTCGACATCGCCGGAGGCGCGCGGTCCGCGCCCGCTGCCGCTGTCGCCGCCCACGGGCAGGGTGACCACGTCGAAGGCGCCCTGGCCGCCGCTGGAGAGCGAGAAGACGAGGTTGCTCATCCACTCGATGACGAACTGGTCGGACTGGTCGTCGGCCGCCGCGGCAGCGTCGTCGGTCCCGGCGCCCGCCTCGTCCGCCTTCTGCTTGGCCACCGCGAACCCGCCGGTGGCCTGGCTCTGCGAGGCCTTGACCTTGGCGTCGAGCAGGCCGTTGCGCACCTGACCGATGACGACGAAGCCCAGCAGCAGGACCACGCCGAGCGACATCAGCAGGGTCGTGGCGACGACCTTGAGCTGGATGTTGCGCCGCCACAGCCGCATCACGGGCAGCAGCGGCCGCCGCACCCAGCGCATGAACAGCCTCAGGACCGGGCTGCCCTGGACTCCGCCCTGAAGCAGCCCGCCCTCGAGGAAGCGTCCCCAGCGGGAACCCGCCGGCTTCCGCCCGACAGGCCGCCCCGCACTCGCCCCGGTCCGCCCGGGTGACGAAGCGGCACTGTCTCCGGACATGTCAGCTGGGCCCTGCCTTGTAACCCACACCACGGACGGTCACCACGATCTCCGGCCGCTCCGGGTCCTTCTCGACCTTGGAGCGCAGCCGCTGTACATGCACATTGACGAGCCGGGTGTCGGCGGCGTGCCGATAGCCCCACACCTGCTCGAGCAGCACCTCACGCGTGAACACCTGCCACGGCTTGCGCGCGAGCGCGACCAGCAGGTCGAACTCCAGCGGCGTCAGCGCGATCGACTGCCCGTCCCGCTTCACGGAGTGCCCGGCCACGTCGATGACCAGGTCCCCGATGGCGAGCTGCTCGGGCGCCGGCTCCTCCGACCTGCGGAGCCGCGCCCGGATGCGGGCCACGAGCTCCTTCGGCTTGAACGGCTTCACGATGTAGTCGTCGGCACCGGACTCCAGCCCCACGACGACATCGACGGTGTCGCTCTTGGCCGTCAGCATCACGATCGGCACCCCGGACTCCGCCCTGATCAGGCGGCACACCTCGATGCCGTCCCGACCGGGCAGCATCAGGTCCAGCAGCACCAGATCCGGCTTGGCCTCACGGAACGCGGCCAGCGCCTTGTCGCCGTCGGCTACGAAAGACGGCTCAAAACCTTCACCACGCAGCACGATGCCCAACATCTCGGCAAGTGCGGTGTCGTCGTCGACGACAAGGACTCGTCCCTTCATAAACGACATCATCCCATTCTCGTAACAGTGACCGGGGCGCTGGTGAGGGAGGTCACTGACCTGTGACGATAGTCGTATGGGGTCGCTACTGTCTGCGCTTCGCGCCTCGGCGGACCGGGTCGCCCCCGTTCCTCGATCAGCTGATCGTCATCTGCCGGGACCTGGCACACAGCTCAGCAAGGGCCTCAGCCGTCACCGGCGACACCACACCCTCTTCCGTGACGATCGCCGTCACCAGCTCCGGCGGTGTCACATCGAAGGCCGGGTTGTATGCCTGAGTACCCAGCGGGGCCACCGGAATCCCGCCGCCAGCGCCACCTCCCGCCACCGGGACCTGCGGCGCCGCGATCTCGGTGACCTCGTGCCCGGCCCGCTGCTCGACCTCGATGGACGCGCCGTCCGGCGTGTCCGGATCCACCGTGGTCAGCGGTGCCACCACGATGAACGGCACATGGTGATACCGCGCGAGCACCGCGAGCGGATAGCTCCCCACCTTGTTCGCCACCGAACCGTCGGCCGCGATCCGGTCGGCACCGATCAGCACCGCGTCCACCTCCCCGGCCGCGAACAACGAACCCGCCGCGTTGTCGGTCAGCAGGGTGTACGCCATCCCGCTGCGCGCCGCCTCGTACGCCGTCAGCCGGGCGCCCTGGAGCAGCGGACGGGTCTCGTCCACCCACAGCCGCCGCAGCCGCCCCGCCCGGTGCGCCGCGAGAGCCACCGCGAACGCCGTGCCCTCGCCGCCCGACACGAGCGACCCTGTGTTGCAGTGCGTCAGGATCCGGTGCCCGCCGCCCGGAAGCAGTTCGTCCAGCAGCGTCAGCCCACGCTCGGCCATCGCCGAGCTGGCCGCCGCGTCCTCCTGGTGCAGCGCACGCGCAGCCGCCAGCGCAGCTCCTGCGGCCTGCTTCTCATCGCCGCTCCTGGCGAGCTCCGCCCGGTGCGCGGACTGCGCCCTGCGCACCCCGACCGCCAGGTTCACCGCGGTGGGACGCGCTCCGGCCAGCACGGCCGCCGCCTCGTCCACGTCGAACCCGCGCGCGGCGGCGAGCGCGACCCCGTACGCCCCCGCGATCCCCAGCAGCGGAGCCCCGCGCACGGCGAGCGAACGGATCGCCTCCACCAGCGCGGACGCGTCCGTGCAGACCAGTTCGACCTCCTCGGCCGGCAGTCTCGTCTGGTCGAGAAGCACCAGTACAGGACCTTCGGGTGGCTCTTCCCAGCGGATCGCCGGTATCTCGGTGGGCTTGCTGTCCTCGCCGGTTTGCGCGTACTGATCAGCCATGTCGTCAGTCTGCCCCTTGTCCGGCGGAGTATTGAAGGTGTGCAGCCCCTACCGCGGCTGGTCCTTCGCCGAGGACCCCATGACACGATGACTGCCAACCTGCCGCCGCGACCGCGGACGGGCACCGTGAAGGAGCGACGATGAAAGACACTCCGGGTTGGGCCTCGCCCGGATCCGCCCCGTCCGACGGGCACGAGCCCGGCACGTCCGGCCCCACCGAGCCCACCGACACGAAGCCCGCCGAGACGGCTGCCCCCAACGGCGCGGCGAAGCCGACCACGGCCTCCGACACGGCGCAGCCCGCGCAGCAGCCTTCGGACACCTCGCAGGACCCCGGCGCGAAGTGGTCCCAGGAACAGCCGCCGGCTGCCCAGTGGTCCGCCCCCACCGGACCCACCGCTCCGGGCCAGGCCCCTCCCCCGCCTACCGCCCCCGGCGGCTGGGGATCCCCGCCCCCCGCCGGCCCGCCCGGAGCCCAGGGCCCGCAGCCGGGCTGGGGCGGCGGCTACGCCGGTCACCCCGGATACGGCGGCTGGGGCGGCCCCCCGCCCGCGGCCAAGCCCGGCGTGATCCCCCTGCGCCCGCTCGGCGTGGGCGAGATCCTCGACGGCGCGGTCTCCACCATGCGCACCTACTGGCGCACAGTCCTCGGCATCTCGCTGACCGTCGCGGTCGTGACCCAGGTCCTGGTCATCCTGCTCCAGGGCTTCGTCCTCAACGACAACGCCGGCTCCGAGGCCCTCAGCGACCCGAGCGCCAGCGCCGACGAGGTGACGCGCGCCCTGGGCGAGACCATGGTCAGCACCACGGTCGTCTTCCTGATCTCCCTGATCGGCACGATCGTCGCCACCGCACTGCTCACGACGGTCACCAGCCGGGCCGTGCTCGGCCGCCCCGTCACCACCGGTGAGGCCTGGCGAGACGCCCGCCCGCAGATCCCCAGGCTGTTCGGTCTGATCTTCCTGCTGCTGCTCATCACCTTCGGTGTATTGGCGGTCGGCGCGCTGCCCGGCATCCTCGTGGCCGTCGCGGGCTCCAAGGGCGGCGGTATCGCCCTCGCCGTCCTGGGCATCCTCGGCGCGAGTGTCGTGGCCCTGTGGCTGATGATCCGCTTCTCGCTGGCCTCGCCCGCGCTGATGCTGGAGAAGCAGACCATCGTGAAGTCGATGAGCCGCTCCACGAAGCTGGTCCGCGGCTCCTGGTGGCGGGTCCTCGGCATCCAGCTGCTGGCCGGGATCATCGCGAACATCGTCGCGGCGATCGTGGTCCTCCCCTTCACCTTCCTCGCCGCGGCCCTGAGCGGCGACGGCGTGGGCGGCTTCGTCAACGGCACCGGCGACCTCGGCTGGACGTTCCTCATCATCAGCGGCATCGGCTCGGTGATCGGCTCCATGATCACCTTCCCGATCTCGGCGGGCGTCACCGTGCTCCTCTACATCGACCAGCGCATCCGCCGCGAGGCCCTCGACCTCGAACTGGCCCGCGCAGCCGGCGTGCAGGGCTACAGCACCGGCGCCACTCCCGGGAGCTGACGAGGTGAACCTGCCGGGGGGAGTGCTCACTTCGCTGCGCGCCGGAGACGGCTCCGTGCTGTTCATGGCACGCTCCGGCGACGAACCACCGCTGACGACCCCGCGCGACCCCGCGCGGGAGGCGGCCCGCCGCGAGCTGGCCAAGCGGATGTACCACGAGAACGACCCCAGCTGGTTCCAGCGTGCCCTCAACGCCTTCTGGGACTGGGTGAGCAAGCTGTTCGACGCCGCCTCGTCCGCGACACCGGGAGGCGCGCTCGGCCTGGTCGTCGTCATCGCCGTCGTCCTCCTGGTCGCCGGCGCCCTGTGGTGGCGCCTCGGCACCCCCGGCCGCGGCCCCAGCTCCTCCGCCGCCCTGTTCGACGACCGCCCCCGCAGCGCCGCCGACCACCGCGCGGCCGCTGAGGCGCACGCCGCCCAGGGCCACTGGAACCAGGCCGTCCAGGAACGCATGCGCGCCATCGTCCGCTCCCTGGAGGAACGCGCTCTCCTCGACATCCGCCCCGGCCGCACCGCGGACGAGGCCGCCGCGGAAGCGGGCCGGGCCCTGCCCTCCCACACCGACCGACTGCGCTCCGCGGCCCGGGACTTCGACGACGTCACATACGGCGGCCGGTCCGCGACCGAGCCGTCGTACCACCGCATCGCCGACCTCGACCGCGACCTGGAACGCACCAAGCCGGTACTCGCGCACAACACGAACGGCACGAACACCGCGCACACCAGCCACAGCGCGGACCAGCACGCCCGCCAGGGAGCCGCCGAATGACCGCCGGGGCCACGCTCCCGTCCACCTCGGCCTCGCCCACCACGCGCCAGGTGTGGACCCGCGCGCGGGGCGTCGTCCTCGCTGTCGTGCTCCTCGTCGTCGCGGCCGTGGTGATCGCAGCGATCCGCTCCACCGAACACCACG
Source organism: Streptomyces sp. NRRL B-3229 (assembly GCF_000719505.1). Lineage (NCBI taxonomy): Bacteria > Bacillati > Actinomycetota > Actinomycetes > Kitasatosporales > Streptomycetaceae > Streptomyces > Streptomyces sp. NRRL B-3229. The sequence goes on from NZ_JOGP01000012.1 coordinate 237,245, forward strand.
GCAGCCTCGACCCCCGCTCCGCCGACCCCTTCGGCAGCCGGGCCGTCGCCGAACTCCTCGCCGACCGGGGCGTCGACACCCGCGTGGTCACCACCCTGGACGAGGCCCGCGCCGCCGCCGGCCCCGACACCACCCTCCTGGTCGCCGTACCCGACCTGCTGACACACCGCCAGCAGAGCCAACTGCGCTCCGCCACCACCGACTCCGACGGCCGAACGATCCTCGTCGCACCCGGCAGCTGGTCCGTCGAGCGCCTGGCACCCGGCGTCGTGGCGGACCCCGCCACCAGCCTCGACTCGACGCTCGCCCCCGACTGCGCCCTCCCGGCCGCCCGGCGCGCGGGCACCGCCGACACCGGCGGCATCCGCTACACCGTCACCCACCCCGGCAACGACGAGTGCTACCCCAGCGATCGCCTGCCCACGCTGGTGCGCGTCCCGGCGGCTGCCGGGGACGGCGACACCGTCGTACTCGGCGCGCCCGACATCCTCTACAACGACACCCTCGACAAGCAGGGCAACGCCTCGCTCTCCCTGCAACTCCTCGGCTCCCGCCCCCATCTGGTCTGGTACCTCCCCTCGCTCTCCGACTCCTCCGCCGCCGACCCTGATGCGGAAAAGAGCTTCCTCGACCTCCTCCCCTCGGGCTGGCTCTGGGGCACACTCCAGCTCTTCTTCGCGGCAGCTCTCGCCGCCCTGTGGAGGGCACGCCGACTCGGCCCCCTCGTGCCCGAAAAACTCCCCGTGGCGATCCGCGCCTCCGAAACCGTCGAAGGCCGCGCCCGCCTCTACCGCAAGGCGGCCGCCCGCGACCGCGCGGCCACCGCTCTTCGCTCCACCACCCGCACCCGCCTCGCACCCCTCGTCGGCGTCCCCGTCCCCCAGGCGCACGCGCCCGAGGCCCTGCTCCCCGCCCTGTCCGCCCACCTCCGCACCCAAGGCGACGGACAGCGCCTGCACTCCCTGCTCTTCGGCCCGCCGCCCAGCGACGACGCAGCCCTCATCTCCCTCGCCGACCAACTCGACGCCCTCGAAAGAGAGGTACGCCGTTCATGATGGACCCGACCACTGACAACGCCGGGACCACCGGGGACCCGGACAGCGCCCGGGCCTCACTGGAAGCCCTGCGCGCCGAGATCGCCAAAGCCGTGGTCGGCCAGGACCCCGCCGTGACCGGTCTCGTCGTCGCCCTCCTCTGCCGCGGACACGTTCTACTGGAAGGAGTCCCTGGGGTCGCCAAAACGTTGCTCGTCCGCGCCCTCGCATCCGCGCTGGAACTCGACACGAAGCGCGTCCAGTTCACCCCGGACCTCATGCCGAGCGACGTCACGGGGTCCCTGGTCTACGACACCCGCACCGCCGAGTTCTCCTTCCAGCCCGGCCCGGTCTTCACCAACCTCCTCCTGGCCGACGAGATCAACCGCACCCCGCCCAAGACCCAGTCGTCCCTCCTGGAGGCCATGGAGGAGCGCCAGGTCACGGTCGACGGCACCCCCCGCCTCCTCCCCGACCCGTTCCTGGTCGCCGCGACCCAGAACCCGGTGGAATACGAGGGCACCTACCCCCTCCCCGAAGCCCAGCTGGACCGTTTCCTCCTCAAGCTGACGATCCCGCTCCCCTCCCGCCAGGACGAGATCGACGTCCTGACCCGCCACGCCGAGGGCTTCAACCCCCGCGATCTCAAGGCCGCCGGCGTACGCCCCGTAGCGGGCCCGGCCGACCTCGAGGCCGCGCGCGCGGCGGTCGCCAAGACCACGGTCTCCCCCGAGATCACCGCCTACGTCGTCGACATCTGCCGCGCCACCCGCGAGTCCCCGTCCCTCACCCTGGGCGTCTCCCCGCGCGGCGCCACGGCCCTTCTGGCCACCTCGCGCGCGTGGGCATGGCTCACCGGCCGCGACTACGTCATCCCCGACGACGTGAAGGCCCTGGCCCTCCCCACCCTCCGCCACCGCGTGCAACTCCGCCCGGAGGCCGAGATGGAAGGCGTCACTCCGGACTCCGTCATCAACGCGATCCTCGCCCACGTCCCGGTTCCCCGCTGATGGCCCTCACCGGACGAGCCGCCCTCGTAGCAGCCCTGGGCTCCCTGCCCATCGGCATCTGGGAACCCAGCTGGACGGGCATCCTCGCGGTCAACGCCCCCTTGGCGGTGGCCTGCGCCTGCGACTTCGCCCTCGCCGCTCCCGTACGACGACTGGGCCTGACCCGCTCCGGCGACACCTCCGCCCGACTGGGCGAGACGGCCGACGTCACTCTCACCGTCACCAACCCGTCCGGCCGCCCCCTCCGCGCCCACATCCGCGACGCCTGGCCCCCCAGCAGCTGGCAGCCGGGGACCGAGGTGGAAGCCTCCCGCCACCACCTCACGGTCCCCTCGGGCGAACGCCGCCGCATCACCACACGCCTGCGCCCCACCCGCCGCGGCGACCGCCAGGCCGACCGGGTCACGATCCGCTCCTACGGCCCCCTCCGGCTGTTCTCCCGCCAGGGCACCCACAAGGTCCCCTGGACGGTCCGTGTGCTGCCCCCGTTCACCAGCCGCAAGCACCTGCCCTCCAAGCTGGCCCGCCTGCGTGAACTCGACGGCCGTACAAGCGTTCTCACCCGCGGCGAAGGCACGGAGTTCGACAGCCTGCGCGAGTACGTCCCGGGCGACGACACCCGCTCCATCGACTGGCGAGCCACAGCCCGCCAAAGCGCCGTCGCCGTACGCACCTGGCGCCCCGAACGCGACCGTCACATCCTCCTGGTCCTCGACACCGGCCGCACTTCAGCAGGCCGAGTCGGCGACGCCCCCCGCCTCGACGCCTCCATGGACGCAGCCCTTCTCCTGGCCGCCCTCGCCTCCCGCGCCGGCGACCGCGTGGACCTGCTCGCATACGACCGCGGAGTACGCGCCCTGGTTCAGGGCCGCACGGCAAAGGACCTGCTCCCCTCCCTGGTCAACGCGATGGCCCCACTCGAGCCCGAACTTGTCGAAACGAACGCCCGAGGCCTCACAGCCACAGCTCTTCGTACGGCGCCTCGCCGCTCCCTGGTCGTGCTGCTCACGAGCCTCGACGCCGCACCGATCGAGGAAGGGCTGCTTCCGCTCCTCCCTCAGCTCACACAGCGCCACACAGTTCTTCTCGCTTCAGTGGCGGACCCCCACATCGCCCGCATGGCCACCGCCCGTGGAAACACCGAGGCGATCTACGAAGCCGCTGCCGCCGCCCAGGCCCAGACGGAACGTCAGCGCACGGCTGAGCAACTCCGTCGGCACGGGGTCACTGTCGTCGACGCAACCCCCGACGACCTGGCGCCGGCCCTGGCAGACGCGTATCTGGCCCTGAAGGCCGCCGGACGCCTGTAAACAAAGAAAGGGGGCGCAAGGCGCCCCCTTTGAAAAACAGCACGCTAAACGCAGAAAGGCCCACAGGTGTGGGCCTTTCTATAAAATTTGTTCGGCGGTGTCCTACTCTCCCACAGGGTCCCCCCTGCAGTACCATCGGCGCTGTAAGGCTTAGCTTCCGGGTTCGGAATGTAACCGGGCG